>JAZRGC010000113.1:0-6280 GCA_045643985.1 Clostridia bacterium | reverse complement strand
ATGCCAATGACTGTGGCTTGCTTGCCAATGGACTTCAATTGTGAAAGACGAAATTCGTTGCCAATTGAAAATGCAATAAATCCAAGAGCAACTTCGGATATAATCTTCAATGATTCAAGTTCATCAAAACTTGTAAAGCCAAGTCCTTTGACCCCTGCTTTTCCCAAGCAAAAAGGTCCAATCAAGATGCCTGCCAAGAGATATGCAGTGACTGCAGGCAGTTGCAAAAGTTTTGCAAGACGGGATAGTCCAAGACCAACCAACAGAGCAATTGCGATGCTCAACAAAATTTCCATAAATTCTACCTATTTCTATATCTTTTTACAAAATCCAAAGCATTGTATTCCTTTTCAAGCCCAAATGTCAACAATTTGACACAACTATTTATATAAAATATAAATTCTTGTTTTTCCCAAAATAAAAACCTCGCAAGGATCGAGGTTTAGCATTCTATTTTCGTCATTCAACATCAAATTCTGCAAATATACTTGATTTGGGGGATTGAGCGATCGGGATTGTCATCGTCAACTGACAACACTTGACAGCCCATTGCTTGGTAGAAATCTTGGGCTTTTTTGTTGTACTTGTTGCAATAAATGAGAAACTTGTCCCCTTTCTCTTTCAATCTGCCCTTTGCAAAATTGAACATCATCTTGCCTATGCCCTTGCCTTGACACTCTTTGAGCACATTGAGCAATACAAGTTCATTGTCGCTTGATTGTGGAAACCTTGGGTTTTTGCCGTATGCCATATAGCCTACGATATTGCCATCCACCATTGCCACATACAAATTTATTTCGTCATCATCAACAAGCCTTGCAAATTTCTCTGCTTCTCTTTCAACGTCAAAGCCATCAATCTTGCCGTCCGGATATATCCCACGATAAGTGGCTTCCCAAACCTGCCTTTTGACCAAAGCAATATCCCTGCACATATCATCCGTGGCTTTTACGATGCTGGCATTTGTTTCCATATTCCTATTCTAACATAGATAAGTCAAAAAGCAAAACAAAAAAAGACACCCTTATAGGGTGCTTTTGGCAGAGACGGTGGGATTCGTAGTGAACACCGTGAGCGTAATAGCGATGCCAGTGAGTTTACTCATAATGGCAAGCGTCAGCCACGAGTAGTGGGTTCGTGGCGATATAATCGCCAAGCACAACAGAGTTGTGCCAACCCACCGTATTAAAAAAGACACCCTTGTAGGGTGCCTTTGGCAGAGACGGTGGGATTCGAACCCACGGTACCCCAAAGAGTACAACTGATTTCGAGTCAGTCTCGTTGCGACCACTTCGATACGTCTCCGTATTGACAGGAGTTATTTTACAATAACTGCACAGATTTTGCAACCGTTCGGCATTGCAAAATCTGTTTATGTTAGATTATTCTTGTTTCAGTTGGGATGACAAAACTTTGTCGTATTCGGGGAATTGCTTTGACAGGGCGATTGGTCTGCCTGCTGTATTCAGGAAACAATGACGGCTTTTTCCAACAAACACAAGTTCGCCTGTGGCAGTGTTGTACATATTGTATGCGACTGCAAGTCTTATTGAGCGATATTCCACAATCTCCACTTCCACTCGCAATTCGTCTGCAAAAGTTGTGGGGCGCTTGTATTCACACTCTATGCCAATGACTGGCGAGATGATGCCGTCACTTTCCCAACGGTCATAACCAAAGCCAAGTTTTTCGAGCAAATCAATGCGCGCTTCTTCCATAATGCGAACATAGTTTGAGTGATGAGTGATGCCCATCTTGTCGGTTTCGTAATAGTTTATTTTTCTAAGGTATTGGTGCATATTTAACTCCAAATTTCCAAAATTACGATTAGCCAAAACTTGCAAGTCCACTATATTTTACAACAACACTGAAAATAAATCAATAATTCTTCAATCAAAAAACCCACTCGATTGAGTGGGCTTTTTATTGCTTATGATTGATTACAGAATATAGAATTTTACATTGTTGAGGCCAAGTCCGCTAAGACCAGTTGAGGTGCTCTTAGGTGCTTCATATTCTGCTGCTTTGTCAAGATTTTTGTTGAATTCAAGTTCGATCTTGTTGGTGAGAGTGACTGTCTTGTCTGTATGGTCGCCACCTGTGGGAACATACTTGATTTTGGTCAAAACTTCCATTGAGACGATTGCTCCATCTTTCATGACAACGACGATTTCTGCATCTTCAATGATATGTTCTGATGAGTTAAAGTGGTTGTTTACGTCAAGAACGCCATCTGCATCGTTTGAATTGACTATGTCGAGAATATCGTTTTGAATGTCGATTGACTTGCTTGCTTTTGTATAGAGATGATAGGTGGTTGTTTCCTCGTCAACAATCTTCATAATGCTTGAAATATCGTTTGCGGACAAAATGCCGATTGCAATGAGATAATCAAATTGACTGTTTGCAGACACGCCGTTCACTGATGTAATTTCGTTTGAGCCTTTTCTTGAAACAAGATATGTTGAGCCATCTTTGATATTGGCAAGGGTGTATTTGTATGTTTCTGCACCATCTTCTTCGGTGTGTGATTTATATTCATAGGAATGGTTGAAATCACTGCCGTTTTTATACATTCTTGCAATATATTTGTCAACGATTGCATTGGTTGTTGCACTGGGATCAAAGTCGTTGATTGCACTCATATCAATTGAATATGTATTTGCATTTTTGATTGATGTGATTGCATTGTTGATGAGTGCGGTTGTGCTTGCAATTTCTGATGCACTTGTAATAAGACCTGCATCGGGAATATTGACTGCAACGTTGCTGTCCTTTTGCTTATAGTTGAGGACAAGTGTCACAGGCACGCCTTCAACGGGGAATGAAATTTCTGTGCTATATTGGAATGCAACAAGCTCAGTATAATCATCATTGAAGCTGAAATAGAAATCAATGCCTGCTGCGGGGTTTGCAAATTCAACGTCTTTGATTGCAACCTTTGCACCGAGGTCACCGAGTATGTCAAAAAGCTTTTGAACGACTGCGGTTTCTGATGCGAGAGCAAGATTTGCTTTGTATTGATATTCACCATCAATTTCTTCAATTTGTGACAAATTGATTGCACTGATTTCATCAACGATTGCTGCAAAGGGGATATTCAAAAGATTGAGTTCTTCTTCGCTTTCAGGAACGACGATAACCTTTTCAACGTCGCCGTCTTGGTCTGCCTTCAATTTGATTTTTGACTCGCCATCATTGTAAATCCATTCGTATGCATCATAGAGGAGTGAGCCACTTGTGATACGCTTGAAGTTGAGGTCATTTGCCTCTCTGTCAAAACGATATTGTGCATCGTAATATCCGTTGAGAGGAATGCCTGCAACGACTGTTTGAAGATTGATGATGAAGTCATAGTTTTGCTCATTTTTCTCGTTTGAGTTTGCACGAGCATAAACCACTGATTCTGCAGACATATTGATTGTGAGCTTTGCATTGAGTGTCAAGGTTTCATAGCCTTCTTTTGTGATGACTGCCGTTGCACTATGTTCGCCAACCTTTGTTGCTTTGTTGTTGGTGTATTCAACTTTTGCACCTGCAGGAACACCTTCACAAAGGATTTGATGTTCTTCTCCATCAAAATCGAAGGATGCATCTTCAAATGTGATTCCAGTGAATTTTTCAAGTTTGGGAGTGTCTCCATCATTGGGTGTGTTGGTGGGGTCGTCCTTTTCACCACATGCAACAAGACAGCATGCCACAAGAACAAGTGTCAAAACGACAATGAGTATTCTCATAAATTTTTTATTCATTTGATTGTTTCCTCCCAGGTAAACATAAATGTTATGATGATTAATTATACTCAGTATTTGAGTAAAAGTCAATACTCAAAGATTGAGTTGCTAAACTAAGTTCATAAAAACACATGAGGTAGTTATGAATTATAGAATTAGGATGAGAAATTTACGCGAAGACAAGGATTTGACACAAAAGGAACTTGGAAAAATTATCAACAAATCACAACAGGGTTACAGCCATATTGAAGATGGACGTGCCGAACTGAAAATTGATGACTTGATAAAATTATGCAACTTCTACAACGTGACTGCTGACTATTTCATTGGACTGACCGACAAACATTGAAACAACAAAAAACCCACTCGACTGAGTGGGCTTTTTTTATTATTTTGTTTGATTTTGATGATTTTGAGTTTGGTTTTTTTCTCTATTTATCTTAGTAGTCCATGCCACCTGCAGGGGGTGCCATCAAGGGTTGAGGCTCTTTGATGTCGGTGACAAGTGCTTCTGTTGTGAGAAGTGTTGATGCAACACTTGTTGCGTTTTGCAAAGCACATCTTGTGACCTTTGTAGGATCAAGGATGCCTGATTCGATCATATCGCAATATTTATCCTTTGATGCATCATAGCCATAGTTTGCCTTTTTCTTTGCAATGATATTGGCTGCGACAACACCACCGTCAACGCCTGCATTGGTTGCGATTTGTCTGATGGGTGCTTCAAGTGCTTTGATGACAACTGATGCGGCTGTTTTGACATCGCCTTCAAGTTTTGCACAAGCATTTTTGACTGCAGGAACGATTGAAAGAAGTGCCACACCACCACCGGGGACAATGCCTTCTTCAACTGCTGCACGAGTTGCATTGAGTGCATCTTCGATTCGCATTTTGCGCTCTTTCATTTCAACTTCTGTTGCTGCGCCAACGCCGATGACTGCAACGCCACCTGAGAGTTTTGCAACACGTTCTTGAAGTTTCTCTTTGTCATAATCGCTGGTTGAAAGTGCGATTTGGTTGTGTATACCCTTGATTCTGTCAGCAATGGCTTCTTGTGAGCCTACACCACCAACGATGGTTGTATTGTCTTTGCCAACCTTCACTGACTTGGCTCTGCCCAACATATCGATGGTGACATCTTTCAATTCATAGCCAAGTTCACTGCTGACGAATGTGCCACCTGTAAGGATTGCGATGTCTTCAAGATAACTCTTTCTTCTGTCGCCAAATCCGGGTGCTTTGACTGCAACAACGTTGAACACGCCTTTGAGTTTGTTGACGATGATTGTTGTCAATGCTTCGCCTTCGATGTCATCACTGATGATGAGGAGTTTCAAGCCGTTTTTGAGCACTTGTTCAAGAAGGGGGAGCAATTCTTGGATGCTGCTGATTTTCTTGTCTGTGATAAGGATGACAGGATTGTCAAGGTCTGCTTCCATCTTTTCAGTGTTGGTGACAAGATAGGGGCTGACATAGCCACGGTCAAATTGCATACCTTCAACAACGTTGAGTTCGGTGTGCATTGCCTTGCCTTCTTCAATTGTGATGACGCCATCTTTGCCCACCTTTTCCATTGCTTCTGCAATAAGGTTGCCAATTGCTTCATCTCCTGCTGAGATTGCGCCAACTTGTGCAATTGCCTTGCTGTCTGTGATAGGCTTTGAGATCTTTTTGAGTTCTTCAACAGCCACTTCGGTTGCAAATGCAATACCCTTTTTGAGCACCATAGGATTTGCGCCTGCTGCCACGTTTTTGTGACCTTCCTTGACGATTGCTTGTGCAAGGACTGCTGCTGTGGTTGTGCCGTCACCTGCGATGTCATTGGTCTTTGTTGACACTTCACGGATGATTGCTGCACCCATATTTTCAAATGGATCTTCAATTTGAACTTCTTTTGCGATTGTCACACCATCATTGGTGATGAGTGGACCACCGTATGCTCTGTCAAGCACAACGTTTCTGCCCTTGGGTCCAAGGGTGATTTTGACTGTATTTGCAAGGGTATCGACACCTTGTTCAAGTGCCTTTCTTGCATCGTCACCATATTTGAATTGCTTTGCCATATTGCCTCCTATTCTACGATTGCAAGTATATCTGTTTGACGGATGATGACAACCTCTTTGTTGTCCAACTTGATTTCACTGCCTGCGTACTTTGAGTACACAACTTTGTCCCCAACTTTGACAACCATCTTTGTGTCTTCTGTGCCGGGACCAACTGCTATAACTTCTGCAAGTTGAGGCTTCTCCTGTGCTGAGCCGGGGAGAACGATTCCACTTGCAGTTCTTTCTTCTGTTTCGATTGCCTTGATAACAACTCTGTCAAACAAGGGTTTGAGTGTCATAATATGCCTCCAAAATTGATATTCATTGATTTAGCACTCTCTGTGCTCGTCTGCTAAAATTTTATAATCCACAAATCCAAAAGTCAATACTTTGTGCCAAAAACTTTTGCATTTTCGTGTTTTTTCTTGAAAAAGATTGTTGAATACGTGTTTATTGTATGATATTATATAGTAAATCGCACTAAAAAACAACTGAAACACC
>JAZRGC010000112.1:0-2435 GCA_045643985.1 Clostridia bacterium | reverse complement strand
GGCTGTTTGTCAGCAAAACTTAAATCAACTGCAATTGATGCATTGCTAAAAATAGGATTAGTTATTTGATAACCAAAATCCTCAGCAGTAGCATGTTGTCCAGACATAATTTCACCAATTGAAAGGTTTTCTCTTTCAGGCAAAAATGATGTTGCAGAATATGGATTTGCATCATCAAGTGCTTTGTTGATTGCATAATACACAGCACTAAAGACTGAACTCTTATTGCGAAAACGTACTTCAGATTTTCTAGGGTGAACATTGATGTCAACTTCGTTGAATGGCAAAACTATGTCAAGCACACAGAAAGGATAGTTGTTTTTGACAAGTTTACCTTCATATGCCTTGTCAACTGCAAGTGTCAAATCTCTGTTTTCTACAGCCCTTCCATTGACGACATAAGCCTGCCACGACCTTGTTGCTTTTGTAAATTCAAGATTAGAAATATATCCAGAAACACGTATGCCTGCCTTTTCATAATCAACAGGGATCATTTTTGAAAACGTTTCGCCACCCCAAATTGAACAAATTGCCTCTTTTAGATCGCCACTTTGGTGTTCAAATAATAGTTTTTTGCCATCGCTGATTGAAATTGAAACGTGGGGATTGGCAAAAACAATCTTTTCAACCATTGCAACAACTGCCCTTTGCTCTGCTGATGAAGTTTTCATAAACTTCAAACGTGCAGGAGTGTTGAAAAACAAGTTTTCAACGGTTATTGTTGTGCCGTTTGATCTTGAATCGACTCTTTCATCAATTACCTTCCCTGCAGAAAGATAAATGTAAGATGCAAGGTCATCATTGGCTGTTTTTGAAACAAGCGTAACTTCTGATACCGATGCTATGCTTGCAAGTGCTTCGCCACGGAAACCCAATGTTGACAATGTTTCAAGATCTCTAATTCGAGAAAGTTTTGAGGTTGCATGTGGCAAAAATGCACTTCGTATGTCGTCTTTCTCAATGCCAACACCATTATCGCTCACTTGAATACATTTAAGACCACCATCTATGATGGTGATATCAATTTGTGTTGCACCTGCATCTATTGAATTTTCTACAAGTTCCTTTATCACAGAAGCAGGTCTTTCTACAACCTCCCCTGCTGAAATCATATTAAAAACACTTGGATCTAGTAAATTGATTTTTGCCATAGCATTTCCTCATTTGCGATTAATCGTTGCCGTTTAATCTCTTGTTTATATCTGTCAAAATTGTAAGTGCTTGAAGTGGTGTCAGTGTGTCAACATTGAGTGCCTTGATTTCAGTTTCAACTTTTGACTCTTGCACATCAAAAAGACTTACTTGTGCTGTTTTTGTACCTTTTGTTGAAGAAAGCATAATAGAATTTGTGTCACGATTCTTTGCATCTTCTTCAAGTGAAGACATAATCCTTTTTGCATGTTCAACAACAGGTTTCAATACGCCGGCAAGTGAAGCAACTTCTATGCCAAAACTTCTGCTTGCACCGCCTCTGGTAATTTTATGCAAGAAAATGATAGAATCATTATGCTCACTCACAAGCACACGATAGTTTTTGACTCCTTCCAAATCTTCAAGTTCGGTCAACTCATGGAAGTGTGTTGCAAACAATGTTTTTGCTTTGATAGATTTTGTAATATATTCAAGCACTGCCCATGCAATACTCAGTCCATCAAATGTTGATGTGCCCCTGCCGATTTCATCGAGTATAAGCAAACTTGCAGATGTCGCATAGTTGAGAATTGTTGCAACTTCTATCATCTCAACCATAAACGTACTTTGACCACCGAACAAATCATCACTTGCACCAATTCTTGTGAAAATTCGGTCTGTGAGTGAAATTTCAGCCTCATCTGCAGGAACAAAGCAACCAATATGTGCCATCAACACAATAAGTGCAACCTGACGCATATATGTGCTCTTGCCTGCCATATTTGGTCCTGTAATAACCATAGTTCTGTTGTCATCGCTGTCCAAAAGTGTGTCGTTTGGAACATAAGAACCTCTATCAACAAGTCGTTCGACAACTGGATGTCTGCCGTTTTTGATCCTTACACTCTTTGTTTTTGCGCCAATAACTGGCTTTGTGTATCTATTTGAAACAGATACTACTGCAAATGACAATATAGCATCAAGATATGCAATTGCTCTTGCAGTGCTTTGGAGTTGTGCTAATTCGGCAAAACAAATCTCTTTGAGATTTGCAAAAATCTTATTTTCGAGGGCAGTTGCATTTGCTTCTGCAGAAAGAACCTTTTCTTCAATTTCCTTCAACTCATCGGTTATGTATCTTTCGCCATTGACAAGCGTTTGCTTTCTTTGATAGCGATATGGCACTTTGTCGGTGAAAGATTTTGAAACTTCAATATAATAGCCAAAAACCTTGTTGAAATGCACCTTAAGAGTTTTGATGCCGGTTTCCTCTCTTTCACGTGCTTCAAGCGCATCGAGCCAAG
>JAZRGC010000111.1:0-4188 GCA_045643985.1 Clostridia bacterium | reverse complement strand
GTGTTCGCCTTTCAATCACCTTTGAAGAAGCAGTTTTTGGCGTAGAAAAAACAGTCACAATTAGACGTGTAGAAAATTGTCCTGATTGCAAAGGCAGTGGCGCAAAAGGTGGCGAGTTTACCACTTGTCCCCACTGCAAGGGCAAGGGTACAATCACCCAAACACAACGTACACCATTTGGTCAATTTCAAACATCAGCAGTGTGCCCCAATTGTAAGGGCAAGGGCAAAATCCCCAAGGAAGCATGCCCCACTTGCAAAGGCATCGGCATAGGAGAAAAGACAAGAGAAATCAAAGTCAACATTCCTGCGGGCATTGACACAGGCAATCGCATCACATACAATGGCGAAGGCAATGCAGGACGAAATGGTGGCATGAATGGTAGCCTTGTTGTTGAAATCAAGGTTGAGCCACACAAACTTTTCAAGCGCAATGGCGCAGACATTATGGTGGAATATCCTATGACTGTTGCAGAAGCATCCCTTGGTGCCACAATCCAAGTGCCCACCCTTGACGGCAAGCCCGAAGAATTGAAAATACCCGAAGGCACACAAGATGGCACAATGTTCAAAATCAAGGGCAAAGGCATCAAAAAATTGCGCACCAAAAACGACTTCGGCGATCTTTACGTCAAGGTGTTTGTTGAAGTGCCAAAGAGCCTGACAAGAGAACAAAAGGAACTCCTTCAAAAACTTGAAGATACATTTGAAAACAAACAATTCCCACGAAAGAAGGAATACAGAAACAAACTGTAAAGCAACATCAAAAACTCCTGTTTTCACCAAAACGGGAGTTTAGCATTTTAATTTGAACAAATAAACTATCATTATGAATTACAAAACAATTACAATTACAACCAATCATGACAGTGCAGAACTTGTTTCATCTGCAATGTTTGATGTTGGTGCAGAGGGTGTATCAATCCTTGACAAACAAGATTTCCTTGACCTTGTAAAGAGCGATGTCATATGGGATTATGTTGATGAAAATCTTCTCAACCAAACAGATTCTGTCAAGGTTTCAACAGTTGTCAATCCTGATGACACTGACTATGAAAAACGTCTTGAAGCACGTCTTGAAGAAATGAAAGAGTTTGGTGTCAACTATGGCGAAATCGTAGTCGGCGAAGTGGATGAGCAGGACTGGGCAAACGAATGGAAGAAATATTACAAGCCCATTGTCACACCTCAAATCACAGTTGTCCCCACTTGGATAAACTATACTGCAAGACCTGATGAAAAGATAATGCGCCTTGACCCCGGCATGGCATTTGGCACAGGGGAGCATGCAACAACAAGAATGTGCCTTGAACTTATGGATGTTGAAGGCAAGACAGTCATTGACGTTGGTTGTGGCAGTGGAATTTTGGGCATTGGAGCAGAATTGGTTGGCGCAAAGAGTGTCTATATGTGCGACATCGATCCGCAAGCAGTCGAGTTTGCAAGAAAGAATGCTGAACTCAATGGTGTCAATGCAGTGGTTGAAGAAGCAGACCTTATTGCAGGGGATCACAAGGCAGACTTTATATTTGCCAACATCACTGCCGACATTCTTATGAGATTGTCAAATTCAATAGGCAAGCATCTCAATGAAGGTGGTGTCATTGTGCTTTCAGGCATCATAAACACACGTCTTGACGAAGTTGTCGAGTGCTATGAAAAGGCAGGCTACGTCATCATTGACAGGGCAGAAAGAGAGGACTGGCGTGCTCTCAAACTGAAAAAGGCATAAGATGGAAATAAGAAGATTTTTTGTTGACAAAAAGGATATAGTTGACGGCAAAATCACCTTGACGGGGGATGAGTTTTATCATATGACCAAAGTCCTTCGCTACAAGGTGGGCTACAAGGCAGTCATACTTGCCAACGATGGCATCGAAAGGCATTCTGTTGTTGAAGAAATCGGCAAAGATAGTGCCATTCTTGCAGTTGAAAATGAAGTTATTGCAGACAGAAAAAATGCAATCATAACATTGTATGCAGGGCTTCTAAAAAACAACAAACTTGACTTTGTGGTGCAAAAGGGTGTGGAACTTGGCGTTGACAACATTGTGCCATTTATTTCACAAAACTCTGCCGAAACCAAATTCAACAGTGAAAGAGCCAACAAAATCGCCCTTGAAAGCGCAAAGCAATGTGGCTCAGTGTATCTTTCAAAAGTTGATGACCTTGTTGACTATGACAAAGTTATTGATGATTTCAAATGCTATGACAAAGTCATATTTGCATACGAAAACGAAAAGACCAATCGCATTGTAGATGCAGTCAAGGGAGCAAAGAATCTTGCAATTGTTGTTGGACCAGAAGGTGGATTCACCCCCGAAGAAACCGAAAGGGCAATCGAAAATGGCGCAACTGTTGTCACCCTTGGCAGACGTATCTTGCGTGCAGAAACTGCATCAATTGTCAGTGCAACCCTTGCCCTTGAAAGTTTAGGAGAACTTGATTATGACTAAGAAGAAAATCGTGGTATATACACATGGTTGCAAAGTCAATCAGTACGACTCAGATGCAATGCTCAAAATTTTGCAAAGCGCATTTGAAGTCAGTGATGAACTTGAAATGGCAGACCATTACATTGTCAACACTTGCGCAGTGACGGCAGAAGCAGAAAGAAAATCACGTCAAACTGTCACAAGGATTTTGAAAATCAATCCACAAGCAAGGATTTATGTCTGTGGTTGCGCATCTCAAAGAGATGCAATGCAGTTTGAAAGAGATGGTGTTGTCTATATTTCAGGTACAGACGGCAAAATTGCCCTTGCAAAAGCACTTGTGTCAAGTGAGGAATTTGACCAAAAGTCGGCAGGAGATTTTTCAATCAGCAAGGAATATGAAGAAAATGAGGGTGTCTTGTCCTTGCGCACACGTCACTATATCAAAGTGCAGGAAGGTTGCAACAACTTTTGCAGTTATTGCATAATCCCTTATCTTAGGGGACGCAGTAGATCACGCAATATCGACAACATCAAAAAAGAACTTGACGAAGCAGTGAAGGTTGCCAAAGAGATAGTGCTCACAGGCATCAATCTCTCTGCATACGGACTTGACAAGGACAGCAGTCTTGCCGACCTTATCAATGAACTGAAAGATTACAACGTCCGTTTCCGTCTTGGCTCGCTTGAAGTCGGTGTAGTTGACAGAAAACTCCTTGATGCACTGAAAGGGCTCAAAGACTTTTGCCCACACTTCCACCTGTCCTTGCAAAGTGGCGATGATACCACACTCAAAAAGATGAATAGACACTACACTGCCGAGGAATATGCCAGCGCAGTGGAGTTGATAAGAGAGTATTATCCCAACGGAGCAATCACAACAGACATCATTGTCGGCTTCCCAACCGAAACTGAGGAGCAGTTTGTCAACAGCAAGGAATTTGCAAGACGAATTGCATTTGCCGACATACATTGCTTCCCATATTCATCACGAAAGGGCACAGTGGCAGGCAAACTGTCCACCCTTGACAAAGCCACCCTTGACAGACGTGCCAAGGAAATGGGGGAAGTGAAAAAGCAACTTGTCAACAACTATCTCAATGCACAAATTGGCAAGCCCTTGAAGGTTCTTTTTGAAACTGTTGACAAGGACGGAATGTGGTGTGGCCACACCGAAAACTACGTGAAAGTCTATTCAAAAAATGGCGAAAAAAACACAATAAAAACCATAGTCCCAACAAAGCAATATCTTGATGGACTGTGTGAATAGGAGAGATATGGAAAACTGTCTGTTTTGCAAAATTGTACGTGGAGAAATCCCCAGCGCAAAAGTCTATGAAGATGACAATATGATCATCATCAAAGACATCGCACCCCAAGCCCCCATCCACCTTTTGCTCATCCCCAAAGAGCATTACGGAAACATTGTTGAGATGACTGAAACACAAGCATCGACACTTTCAAAGTGCCTCAAAAAACTCGGCACACTTGTCAACGATCTTGGACTTCAAGATGGATTTAGGCTTGTTTCCAACAAGGGCGCAAATGGTTGCCAAAGTGTTGATCACCTTCACATCCACATCCTTGGTGGACACAAGCTTGATGAAAAGATGGGCTGATTAAATATCATTGAAATCACAAAACAAGCACTTAAAGTGTACAAAATTGACAAATAAAGCATAGGTGTTGCGCCTATGCTTTTTTTGTGCAGCAATGAATTTGTCATTGTGTGGGGTGATAAAATGACTTAAACT
>JAZRGC010000110.1:0-4470 GCA_045643985.1 Clostridia bacterium | reverse complement strand
TGCAGCAGGTGAAAGGCTTCACGCACACGCGTCTAAAATTACATACGTGCATGATGACTTCAAAAACTGCTGTGCAGTCCTTGACGAACTTGGTGTAGAGAAGGTTGATGGAATCCTTTTGGACCTTGGCGTCAGTTCATATCAACTTGACAATGCAGAACGTGGATTCAGTTATATGAAAGATGCACCACTTGATATGAGAATGGATCAAAGCCAATATCTCACAGCATTCAATGCGGTCAATGAATTTACGGTTGCTCAGCTGACAAAAATACTGTATGAGTATGGAGAAGAAAAACTTGCTCCAAGGATTGCAGAAAGGATTGCGGCATACAGAGATAAACAGACAATTTCGACAACATTGCAACTGGCAAAAATTGTTGAAGAAAGTTATCCGGCAAAAACAAGATGGAAATATGGTCATCCAGCCAAGAGAACATTTCAGGCGATTAGAATATGCGTTAACAATGAATTGACTGGACTTGGCGACACCATCACACAAATGGCAAGACGTCTTAAAAAGGGTGGTAGAATGGCAGTGATTACATTCCATTCGCTTGAAGACAGAATTGTCAAAACAGCATTCAAAGATCTTGCAACAACGTGCACATGCCCACCAAATTTTCCTGTGTGTGTATGTGGAAAGGTGAAAGAGGTTGAACTCATCAACAAGAAACCTATTGTGGCAAGCGAAGAAGAACTTAAAAGAAATTCACGGGCAGAAAGTGCAAAACTGCGCATAGTCGAAAGAGTATAATAGGAGAAAATTATGGCTATCACACTTGATGAATTGCTTGGTATGAATACCAAAACAAGAAACGATGAAACACCCATCGATCGCTTTCCTTCATTTGATGATTTTTCAAGAAGAACACGTACACTTCAAAGCGACGATCGTACATCATACAATGGATTTGCATCAACACCTCAATCAAGTGGTGCGCGTAGTGTTGAATTTATGAGAGAACACGAAGCAACACGTCCTTATGCACGCCCTCGCCAAACTGAATATCAAAATTACGACTATGGTTTTGAAAATCTTCGTGCACGTAGAGAAGCACCTATTGCAACAACATATGTTGAGCCTGTTCGTGCTGAAGAAAGTGTAGATACACTTTATGGCTATGCACGTGCAGACAAGGAAAGACCTTCCGACCGTGAACTTTATGATAGACTTGCATCAACAAGTGCAGTCAGCATTGCAGAGCCTGCAATTAAAGAAGAAAAAGAAAGTGCTCAAAGAACAAGCATCTTTACACATATCAAAACAAGACAACATAGTGAAACACAAAAAAGAGCACGCCTTAATGCAAAAGGCAAAATCCTCCTTGGTGTTTACGTTGCAGTGATTATACTTGTTGCCGTATTGATTATGGTCAATGCAGGCAGCCTTAATAATGGCTCCGCCACCACACCTTCCTCCTCCATCTCTGGTGTGGTGTCAGCGGACACAAATTCAAGTAATATTGTTGAAGTGCCAGAAATAAACTTTAACTATGGCACTCACACATTCCAAATCAAATAATAATCTTCAATCCTATCTTCCAAAGAAAAGACTGCCTGCTGCAATTTTGTTGGCAGTTTTTTTCTTTTCTTTAATTCTTACAAAATTGTTTTTTGTTATGGTTGTTGATGGCGAAAAGTTGCAAATCCGTGCACTTGACCAGTGGACAAGAGATTTGCCAACCGATGCACCACGTGGGCAAATTCTTGATAGAAACGGAGAAGTTCTTGCCGATACCTCAACAAGATACAACATTTATGTGCGCCCTAACTCGGTAAAAGACAAAGAGAAAATGGCATCTGCTTTGGCAGATGTTTTTGCATTTGACAAACAAAAAGTGCTCGACAAAATCTCGAAGCGTGTATCTGAAGTGACAATTGCCACAAAAGTCACCAAAGAAAAAATGGATGAACTTTTTGGGTATGGCTTGGATGGTGTTTACTATGCTGAAGACAATTTTCGTTATTATCCAAACGGAGATTTTATGACTCAAGTTTTGGGATTTACAGGCGCAGATGGAAATGGACAAACTGGGTTAGAAAACTATTATGACAGATATTTGACAGGGATAAATGGACAAATCATCACAGAAACTGACTTGATTGGCAGAGAAATTGAAGGTGGAAAAAGTTACTATCTTCCTGGCATTCAAGGTTTGAATCTCAAGACGACTTTGGATGCTAGAATTCAACGTATTGTTGAAGGTGTTGTCGAAAAAGCCGTTGCTTTGTACGATCCAAAGTCTGTTGCTTGTCTTGTTATGGATTATACCAATGGCGAGATAATTTCACTTGCAGAATATCCTTCTTTTGACTTGAACAATGTCCCTCGTGATGACCTGGGAAAACTTTTTTCTGCATCAAAAAGTATGCTTGTTTCATCGGTTTATGAGCCTGGCTCTACATTCAAAATTTTGACTGCAGCAGCGGCATTAGATTTGGGTGTTATGACTACGGCAAATAGGTTTTACTGTTCAGGTTCACGTGTGGTTGACGGTAAAAAAATACGATGTTGGAAAACAAAAGGCCACGGCTCAATCGATTATGGGCAAGGGGTTGAAAGCAGTTGCAACTGTGTTTTCATGGACAGTGCACTTTCAATGGGCACAGATAGGTTTTATTCATATCTCAAAAATTTTGGTTTACGGTCAAAAACGGGAGTTGATATGGTTGGCGAAACAAGTGGATTGTTTATTTCGCAAGATTTGGTAAAACCTGTTGACCTTGCTCGAATAGGATTTGGCCAAGCAGTTGCAGTGACACCAATTGGCATGATGAGTGCTTGTTCGGCCGTGATAAATGGTGGGAAAACAATTTTTCCACATCTAGTCAAAGGAGTTGTCGATTTAAATGGCAAATATGTAGATGATATTTATGAGATTAAAGAAAGCAAAAGTGTAATCAAGCCAGAAACTTCGGCAACAATGAGAACTCTACTTGAAAGAGTTGTGTCAGCAGGTAGTGGAAAAGGAGCAGGGGTAAATGGATATTCAATAGCAGGGAAAACAGGCACTGCACAAAAGTATGAAAATGGCACAATTGCACAAGGCAAGTACATTTCGTCTTTTTTGGGATTTTCGCTTGAAAAAGATGCTCCTTTTGGTGTGTTGATGATTGTAGATGAGCCAAAGGGGTATGTGTATTATGGCTCATTGGTTGCAGCACCACTGGTTGGAGATATATATAGAAGCATATTCGATTTACTCGGGGTGGAAAAATCAAACAATATTGATATCGAAGGCAGTTTCGATCCTGAAAATATAGATGACTATGCCGATTATGTCGAGCAATTGATTTAATTTTGGTAGTAAATCGGTGCAAATATTTTCCGTTTGTGACTACTTTTGCGGTCCTATTGACCAGCAAGAATACACTTATTAAAATAAGTGTACAAAACACACATTTGGAGGCAAAGTATGACGCTTTTGAAGTTACTGGAAGGAATAAAAATTTTAAGTACAAATGCAGATTTGAATATGGATATAAAAGACATCAAAATCAACTCTAACAATGTTGATGATGGCGATGTTTTTGTGTGTATGAAAGGTGTAAATGATGACGGAAACAAGTATATTGACAAAATCAAAAAAAGATTTGTTGCAATAACCGAAATTGTTCCAATAAATAGTGATGTTGAGTATGTTCAAATTGAAGATGCAAGAAAAGCATATGCACTTATGTCATCCAATTATTTTGCTCATCCATTGGAAGATATGAAGTTTGTGGCAGTTGTAGGCACAAATGGCAAAACTTCCACAGCGCATTACATCAATTCTATACTATCAAGTTGTGGTTATAAAACAGGATTGATAGGCACAGAAGGCCATTTTATACTTGGCGAAAAGGTGGGTCAAAGCCTAACAACGCCCGATTCTTATGAATTGAATTCGTTATTGTTTAAGATGAGAGCGAAAGGTGTGGAAGTTGTTGTAAGCGAAGTCAGTGCACACGCCATTTTTTTGAAGAAAATGTCGGGGATAAAGGCAGATATTGCCGTTTTGACCAACATTTCTCAGGACCATTTGGATTTTTTCAAAACCTACGAGCAGTATGAAAATGTCAAACTGAATTATTTTGTCAAAAATAACGTTGCAAAGGCAATCATCAATGTTGATGATGGTGCAGGAAAGCGTCTTGCAACAAAACTTGAAAATGAAGATGTTGATGTTGTAACATTCGGCTTGAATAACCCTGCCGATTGTTTTGCAATTGACGTGTATGAAGGCATTGATGGCATTCATTTTGTTGCAAATATTTGTGATGATTTGATTGATATACGATCCACACTGTATGGAGAATTCAATGTTTATAATTTGCTTGCAGCCATTGCAGTTTGCGCAGAATTGGGCATACACGGCGAAGTCTTGGCAAAAGCAGTGCGAAAAGTGAAAAATGTCAAAGGTAGATTTAGCGTTTTAAGGGCTGAAAAGGGAACCATAATCATAGATTATGCCCATACACCTGATG
>JAZRGC010000109.1:0-3785 GCA_045643985.1 Clostridia bacterium | reverse complement strand
GTTCACATATTTTCCTATGCAATTATTTTCGACAATCTAAGCCGTCAAAATTCATTGGAAGCAATGTTTTTCCTAGATTTTGTTCAGGACAAATTAATCGGTTGATTTTTGACGGTTTCGGTGGTATAATGCAAGCATTATGTCGTATATTGAGTTCAAAGGAGTCAATTATTCCTATCAACTTGGCGAAGGGCAAACTTTGAAAGCCCTCAAAAACCTGTCTTTTTCAATTGAAAAGGGCAGTTTTGTCGCATTGGTTGGAATGAATGGCAGTGGAAAGAGCACTTTTTCAAAACTTCTCAACGGATTGTTTTTGCCCACCAACAAACAAGGACAAGTGATTGTTGATGGCATCAACACAAAGGAGGTGGACGAAGTGGTCAAAAGGGGAGATGAAGGCAACACTTCCACCGTTTTTGACGTGCGCAAAAAAGTGGGCATTGTTTTCCAAAATCCTGACAACCAAACTGTTGCGACAATAGTTGAAGACGATGTGGCTTTCGGCCCTGAAAATATTGGTCTTGACCGTGAAGAAATCATTGACAGAGTGGACACTGCCCTTGAAGGCGTTGCCATGACTGAATATCGCAGTAGAGAAGTCAGCAAACTGTCAGGGGGACAAAAACAACGTGTTGCCATTGCAGGTGTCCTTGCAATGAAGCCTGAAGTCATTGTTTTTGATGAAAGCACTGCAATGCTTGACCCTATTGGCAGACGAGAGATTTTGGCAATTGCAAAGGATCTCAACAAGCAAGGCATCACCATCATTATGATCACCCACAATATGGACGAAGCCGTCCTTGCAGACAGAATTATGGTGTTGCAAAGGGGAGAAATTGTCCTTGACGGCACACCAAAGGAAGTTTTTGCTGACGGAGTGGCAAGATTTGGGCTTCAATTGCCCCCTGCAACTGCCACTGCAAATATATTGAAAGAAAAAGGTTTCATCTTTGATGAAGTTGTCATCAATGAAGATGAATTGGTGGAGGGCATATGCAAGCAATTAAGATAGAAGCCCTCACACATATTTACTCCAAAAAGACACCAGCTGAAAAGGTGGCGCTTGACAATATAAACCTTTCCATTGAAGAAGGGGAGTTTGTTGCAATTGTTGGACACACAGGCAGTGGAAAGAGCACTCTTGTGCAACACTTAAACGGACTTATGAAGCCTCACAAAAAGGGCAAGACAGGCAGAGTTGAAATCTTTGGAAAATCCACAACCGAAAAGAAAGGGCTCAAACAACTTCGATTTGACGTTGGAATGGTGTTTCAATATCCGGAATATCAACTTTTTGAAGACACTGTTGCCAAGGATATTGCCTTTGGCCCTAAAAATATGAAACTTGACAAGGAAGAAATTGACAAGAGAGTGCGAAAATCACTTGAACTGGTTGGTCTTCCTTATGATGACTTTGCAGAAAGAAGTCCTTTTGAGTTGAGTGGTGGCGAAAAACGCCGTGTTGCCATTGCAGGTGTCATTGCAATGGAGCCCAAAATTCTTGTCCTTGACGAGCCTTTTGCAGGGCTTGACCCAGAAGGTGTAAAGGAAATCACCGAATTGGTGCTGAAACTCAAAAGAGAAGTGTGCCCAACAATCATTATGGTCACCCACGATATGGATTCTGCATCAACCTTGGCAGACAGAATCGTAGCGTTGAAGGAAGGCAAGATTGTTGCAGACGACACCCCAAGCAAAGTCTTTGGAAACAGAGCACTCATCAAAGAGATTGGTCTTGATGTGCCTTTTATTGCAAGAGTTGTGGACAAACTCAGTGCGCAAGGCATAAAGTTGGACAAAAATATCATCACAATCCAAGAGTTGGCGGAGGCACTTGAAAGAATAAATGCAGGAGGTGGCGACAATGTTTAAGGACGTTGCTTTCGGTCAGTATTATCCTGCCAATTCTCCCATCCACAAAATGGATGCAAGAGTCAAACTTTTGCTCACATTGCTCTTTGTTGTTGGCATATTTTTCATCAAGAGTTATTTTGGATTTATGTTGACAGCAGTCCTTCTGCTCGCCATAATTTTGATTGCACGTCTTCCTATGATCTCCGTGCTCAAATCCGTACGTGGTGTGCTTCTTGTGGTGTTGTTTACTGCCGTCATTAATTTGTTCCTTGGTGGCGAAAACGGAACTGAAGTTTTGTGGCAATGGAAATTCCTTACAATCACCGAACAATCAGTTGATACAACCATAAAACTGGTTTTAAGGCTTGTTTTGTTGATTTCAGGCGCAACTTTGCTTTCTCTCACAACCACTCCTGTGGAACTTGCAGACGGTGTTGAAAGTTTGCTTTCTCCCTTGAAACTCATACGTGTGCCTGTCCGTGATATTGCAATGATAATGAGCATTGCACTCCGTTTTATCCCCACACTTTTTGAAGAAACCAACAAGATTGTTTCTGCACAAAAATCAAGGGGAGCATCCTTTGACACAGGTGGACCTTTTGCAAGAATAAAGGCATTGCTCCCTGTGCTCATCCCTTTGTTTGTCAACTCATTTAGAAGGGCAGATGAACTTGCTTTTGCAATGGACAGTAGATGCTACAATGCAAGCGAAAAACGTGTGAAAATGCGCAGACATAAACTTGGCATTGGTGATGCAATCGGCTCACTTTTGATGCTTGGTTATTTTGTGACGATAATCCTTGATACATACTATTGGAAAGGACTTGTTGACACTCTTATTTTTGGAGGTCTTTTATGAGATATAGGGCAGTGATTTCCTATGACGGCACTGATTACGTTGGTTGGCAAAGACAACTCAACGGCGTTTCCGTGCAAGAAAAAATGGAAATTGCTTTGTCAAAAATATTTGGCACTCCAACATCTTGCACAGCAAGTGGCAGGACAGACTCCGGTGTTCATGCCGAAGGACAAGTGGTGCATTTTGATGCCGAAACTTCAATTCCTGTAAACAAAATCCCCTATGCAGTCAACACCGAACTTCCTGATGACATCAGCATGCTTCATTGCGAAGAAACCTACGATGACTTCAATGCAAGATTTTCTGCAAAGCGCAAGACCTATAAGTATAGTTTGTATTCATCTCCACACAGACTGCCCACTCTTGGCAGAAACCACACCCATATCATAAGTCCACTCAACATTGAAGATATGAAAAAGGGGGCAGAGTATATTGTTGGCGAGCACGATTTCAAGTGTTTTGAAGCAAGTGGCTCAGTTGTGAAAACCACCGTGCGCACAGTGTATTCAATAGATATAAAGGTCACAGAAATTGATGGCGTCAAAAATGGCGCATTCAAGCCTGTCAAAGTTGACATTAGTGTCACAGGCAATGGATTTTTGTACAATATGGTGCGCATAATCGCAGGCACTTTGGTGTATGTAGGCATGGGCAAACTGACACCAGAAGACGTGGAAAACATCATACTTTCAAAGGATAGAACAAAGGCAGGAAAGACACTTCCACCCGAAGGATTGACTCTTGTCAGTGTGGAATATCAAGACTGAAACTGTCAAATTTTGGCAGATTTTGGGCAATGAAATCAAGTTGACAAAAATCACAAAACAAAGTTTCAAGGCAAAGTAACACACAGTGCTTTGTCTTTTATTTTTGCGTCTTCAATCGTGCAGAGTGGTTTGAAGATAATGAGTAGTATTTTGCACAACAAGTGGTTAATTGTGCAAATTTTAAATAAAAACCATTGTTTTTGACAAAACGCGGCAAAACAATGCAAGAAAGAGTGGCTTTGAAAACGGTTGATTTTTCGATGTAAATGACCATCGATTATGTCATCAAACAGGGAGTTGACAAG
>JAZRGC010000108.1:0-1793 GCA_045643985.1 Clostridia bacterium | reverse complement strand
GATGACAAGCAAAACATAGTAAACCAACAAAACAAGCCACTAAAAGTGGCTTTTAATTTTGCGTTTTTTTTGTGTCAAATATGTGTCAACTCAATCTCAAATCTTTGCCGGGGATACGGCGCATAAGTGAGTGCTTGGTGTCGCTGAGTCTGCTGAATATGCGCTCGCCATATCTTTCCTTCAATTGCAACTCACTGAGATTGGTGGTTATAATAGTTGTCAATCCTTTGCGAATGCGCTCATCAAGGACAAGTTGCATATATTCGCAAGTGACGTTTTTGAGCATAGGCTCTGTGCCAAGATCGTCAATGACTATGAAGTCGCAGTTGACAAGGTTGTGGAGCACTGTAGATTTTTCATCAATAGGTGCAAGATGTGAGTTCAGGCAAGTGTTGTTGAATTCGTATGCCGAAAGCACAAGAGCACTCTTTGCCTTTTCAAGGACAGCCTTTCTTGCCATGGCAGATGCAAGGCAACTTTTGCCTGTGCCTGTTGCACCCATAAAGACCAAAATATGCTTTGTCACATCAGGATATTTTGACACATATTTGTCGGCAAAGTCATAAAGTTTTTCAAGTGCTTCTTTTTGTTCCTTGACCATTCCGTCAACCTTGCAATCCTTAAAAGAGAAGGGTGCTTTGTTGAGGATGTCGCATTCCTTTGCCAACTGAATCATATATTCTTTTTTGATGCAAGAGCAAAGTTTGCCACCCACAAAACCAGTGTCGTTGCACTTGTTGCATTGGGGCACGTAATCAAAGGAGTTTTCACTATATCCGTATTTTACAAGCGCATTTTGATAGTTTAAACGTGCTTTTTGAACACTTTCGCCATTTTTATCGCCCTTCATAAGTGCTTCAAATTTTGCCTTGGAATATTCTGCTTGTGCCTTTGATATTTCTGGCAAAGCGAAGGCTTGCAATCTTAAATCGGCAAGGGCATTTTGCCTTGCTTGCACTTGACCACGAAGGTTGGATAATACATTTTCAAGAATACGTTTTTTCATATCAAATATCCAAGTTTTCAAAGTTTTCTATATCCCCAAAGATGGATTGAATTTCATCATTGGTGTATTGTCTTTCCATATAGTTTTCCTTGTGGGTTTGACCTTTGTTGTCTGCCACTTTGACGCCCATTGATTTTGTCTTTTCCACAGTCATAGCACCGCTGTTTTTCCAACTTGACAAAAGTTGATTCATATAGGTCATAGGGTAGGGCTTGCCCACTGACAACTCTGCTGCATAAAGGATGACTTCATCATCAAAGCCCCAGACAGAAGTCCAAGTGCGATAAAATTCTCTATCCTTGCTGCTGACATTTCTTGCACTGCCTGTGCGATCAATGATGTCCTTGATTTTGTTGTCTTGTTTGATGCCTGCCGACACAAATTCGTCAATGCCATCTGCAGTGATATAGCCTTGTGAATAGAATTTGCCAACAGCAGTATTCATGCCGTCAAGGGTGCGAATTCCACTGACAAAGCAGTAGTGTGCAATCTTCAAAAGTGCCTCATCTGTGAAGCCTTTTGATGTCCAAGGAATGGTGTAAATTTCAATGACGTGTTCAAGTGATTCATAGTAAACACCGATTGTCTTGTTGATTGCAATGGCAAGTTCATTAAGGTGCTCACGATAACTTTGATAGTCCTTCATTTGTTCGGCAGTGTAGATGCCCATACGGAAGAACTCATCAAGTTTTGCATCGAGTTTTTTGAAGTTTTTGCCGCCTTTGAGAGTTTTTGCCGCAGTCAAAATGGCGGGGAGTTCATATCCCCAACTACGTTTCCACTTTCT
>JAZRGC010000107.1:0-9379 GCA_045643985.1 Clostridia bacterium | reverse complement strand
ATAACAAGAAAGATGCTTCCACATCGGTCCGAAGCGTACTTTCGTACGTAAGGGGTGAGGTGGAAGTGCCTGCCGAAGTTAGACGCCAAATAGCACATTTTTAATTAAAAAAAGACAGCAGACTTACTCTGCTGCCTTTTTTCAAGCCACGTTGCTCAGGGCTGTTCGTGCGTCATTGCTGAACAGATGACAGGGGTAGGCTTGTCGCCTACGTCCACTCCTGAGAAATCCACATCTATTCCATAGACACAACCAAGAATGGCTGCGATGATGGAAAGTATGGCTGAAATTACGATTGAAATCAATTTCTTTTTGCTCATAGTCTGTCTCCTTTACGTGTATTTGCCCCGCACGAGACAGTCTTGGTGTGGCTAGGATTATACTAGCACCACACTATGAGAAAAATCAATGTTTTATGCCAACTATTTTTCTGCTCTTTTTGCTTTTTGTTGTTCCCTTTTGTTTTTGAAAAATGCTGTGAGCATTGCTCCACATTCTTCCTTCATCACTCCACCTTCAACCTTGATGGTGTGATTGAAAAGACCTTCTTCAAATAGATTGACTTTGCTTCCTGCTGCGCCAGTCTTTTCATCATATGCGCCAAAATAAAGGGTGTCAATCCGTGAGTGTATCATTGCCATAGCACACATTGCACAAGGCTCAAGGGTGACATACATCTCACACCCTTCAAGCCACCAATTGCCCACCACTTCGGTCGCCTTTTGAATGGTCAAAATTTCTGCATGGGAAATGGCGCAGTTGTCCCTTTCCTTCCTATTGCCACTTTCTGCAATGATTTTGCCGTCTTTGACAATCACTGCGCCCACCGGCACTTCATCAAATTGACTGCATTCCTTTGCAAGTTCTATGGCTCTTTTCATAAAATCTGTGTTCATAAATTATTGTAAATTGTTGGTTTTGTTTGTATTTTCGGTAAGTTCAAGTGCTTGTATGAGAACCCCACGGATGAGTGAGTGCCTGCCGAAGTTAGACGCCAAATAGCAAGGCATCACTTATGTTTCGGCATCCAATTTTGTTATGCGCACTTGAAAAATGGGATATTTGGATGAGTGATGCGAAGGGGGTTTTTGCAGACGACTGATGCGTACTTGTTGTACGTGAAGGTGGATGCAAATCACCCGACAAAATCAATCGCCAAATAGCACATTTTTCACTTGTGGTAGGGCAAATTAGCAAGTATAGTCAACCCTCTATAAATCTGCTCAGTGAGCATAAGACGGAAAAGTTGATGGGGGAAAGTCATTGCTCCAAAGGACAAAAGAAGGTCTGCTTTGCTCTTTGTTTCGGGTGAATGTCCGTGACTTCCACCAATGAGAAATGAAAATTCGCCTGTGCCTTCGGTGCATTTTTTGTCTATGTAGGATGCCAAACCCTCGCTGGAAAGATTTTTGCCCTTTCCGTCTAGAACGATGATGACACCTTTTGCCTTTTCAAGAAGTCGCTTGCCTTCTATGTCGGCTTGCTCATCGGGAGTTTTGCCTTGTGGCGCATCGGGGAGTTCGATAAGATTGAATTCTGCAAACCTGCTTATGCGCTTTGCATACTCCTTGACTCCTTCAACAATATAGTTTTCTTTCACTTTGCCTATGGCAATAAGATTGATTTTCATCGCATAACCCCCCAAACAAATGAGAATATGGTTGCAACTGTGCCAAGGACAACAGTGATAATGAAATAGATGTCTTTGTGCAGTGGCAAAGCCATTTCAGTGGCAGGGGCGAAAGGCTTGTCGCCAATGATGCCCTTTTTGACTGCATCTTTGCGCAGTTTCCAAAAACTGAAAAACATTGCGCCTGATGAGATGACAAAAAATAAACTGCCTAGCAAAATTGTGATAAATGGGTGATTGCCCATAAAGTCGCCAAGGAAAGTGCTTATGCCCCAATAGCCTGAAAGCACGGAATATGCATTGTTGATGAAATGCACAATAATGCCCGGCCAAATTGAGCCTGTGTAGTAAAACAGCAATGCTATGACAATGCCATCAAAAAAGGTGTAGCCTGTTTGACGGATGTTTTGGTGCATAAGTGAAAACAACAATGCAGACACAATGACCACTTTGAAACCACTGTCACGATAACCGTAGAAAAGGAGTCCCCTATGAGTGAATTCCTCACAAAATCCCGGGAGCACTGCAGTCATAAACAATTCGAGAATGAGCACACCGACACTGGTGTATTCCACACTGCCACTTGATGCAGTATAGCCCATAAGACGCAAGATTCCATTCCACACAACGGAGATGATTGTTGCAAGATAGATCATACTTGCACAAACGACAAGTGTAAGGAGCAAATGACCAAAACCGACCTTTTTGAAACCAAAATCGTTGGTTAAACTGCTTAATTTGAAATCTTTGTCTTTTGTGGAGAAGATGAAATACAGCAACAATGGCAACAAGAAGAAACACACTATTTGTGCCATTATGGTGAAATAGTGGTCAAGTTCAATGCCGACATTATTCTCTACTCCTTCATACACAGAAATGCGCAAAAGGAGTGTTGATATGATGACAATGAAATATATTAAGCCTGTCCTATGCCTTGCTGTCATAATCAAATGAATCCAAAGATAAAGTTGAGCACCCAGTAGAAAATTGCAAAGCCAAGGGCAATCCAAACAGTGATCATAGGTTGTTGCTTGCCAAGAGCAGGCACGTCCATTTTGTCACTCAAAGTACGTGATACTTTGCGCCAACCTTTCTTTGTAAAGAGTGAGCCTACAAAGCGCATTGTATCAAGGAAGGCGTTTGACTTTTTCTCCACTCCGTCCATTGACACGGTGATTGTATAGTTTTCAAACACCACATCATTTTCAAAAACTTTGTTGATGGGTGCTTTTCTGTTTTCGCCAACACGATAGTATATATACAGCAATATTGCAAGACCAAAGAGTCCAACAATCATACTGGCTGTGCCTGTGAGATAATTCCAGTTGCCAAGTGATATGATTGCCATCTCTATTTCAGGAATGTATGCTGTGATTGTCAATGTAATGAAATTGTTGAGGAAATGGAGCAATATGCATGGGAGCAATGAGCCTGAAAGAATATAGACCACTGCAAGGATGACTCCCAAACCAAATTGATGAATGGTTTGAAGGGGGTTGGCATGCATAAAACTGAAGAAGAATGCCGACATAAATATGCCAAATCCCACTCCCCTAGTGTTGAGCCCCGTCTGCAATATGCCACGGCAAAGCAATTCCTCGCCAAAAGCAGGGAGCATTGCCATAATGAACAATGCAAGGAAATATACCCCAACGTTTTCAAAAACAGGCATTGTTGCGCCTGCGCCCTTATATCCCATAAGGAAAAGGAGTTGAGAAAACCAGTCGGCAAGGGGCAAAAAGGTCATAATTGCAAAGATTGCAATAAATGGCAACAACAAATATTGTTTCCAGTTGGTCGATGGACGAAGCCTTGACACTTTGATTGGGTCATATTTGCGCCATGCACCCATAAGGAATACAACTGCCACAAAAGCCACTTGCATAATTGCATATGCAACCCAATCCACAATGGACATTCCGTAAAACAATCCAACTCTGCCTGCCAAAATGCGCATAAAGAAATTGCCGAGCAATGATGCTCCACAAAGTCCAAACATATATACTGATGCGCCTTCGCTTGCTACAATTCTATTTCTCATAAACCTCAAATATTGCGCTTTTTTCTTGTTGCAAAGCAACTTCAACTCTTATTTTCTCACACTTGTCACCAAGACAACCCTTCACCGTGTCCAGCGCAAGACCGGGCATATTGTTTGTGTCGCTCAAGTGCCCCAAAATAAGCGTCTGCAAACATCCGTCTGCAAGACGTACTGCCAACCCCCCTGCCGTCACGTTGCTGAGATGACCACGATTGGAGAGTATCCGTGCTTTAAGTTGTTGACAGTATGGGCCGGTGCGAAGCATTTCTTCATCGTAGTTGGATTCAAGAAGGACAATTTGGCTGTCCTTAATATTGTTCCACACACTGCCTGCAACAATACCCATATCCGTTGCAATACTTATTCTGTCATCTCCACATCTAAACGTATATCCCAAAGGATAGGTTGCATCGTGTGAAATCCTGAAAGGAAGCACTTCGATGTCGCCAATGTAAAATCCGTTTTCATAAAAGTCCACTCTCTTGTAATTCAACAACCCTTTCTGCTTGTCATAAATGGCTTTTGCTGTCAGTGGATGGGCATAGACTGGCACAACCCTTGAAAGACGTGGAATGGCACATACGTGGTCGCTATGTTCGTGAGTGATCACAACACCCTTGATGTCTTCTAGGCAAAAACCCACAGTCTGCAACCTTTCCTTGATGCGAGTGATTGGTATGCCCGCATCACAAAGTATTGCCGTTGTGCCGGAATATATCAGGGCGCAATTTCCTTTGCTCCCACTTGCCAAAGATACAATCTTAAGTGCCATAAATATTAATATGAAAACGGGGCTTTTCAGCCCCGTCTGTTTTTAGATAAGATTTTGTGAACCGAAGTCGTCTTCGTATAAGTTTTTCTTTCTGTTGAGTGCAACCAGTACGATGATGCTGATGATGAATGCCAATGTTGCCACTGCTGCGACACCAATGTATTCTGCCCAATCTTTTACAACAAATGCTGCTCCGTCTTTTGTGAACATAACTGCATTGTAGATGATTGCGCCATCAACTGCAACTGATGCAAGGAGTGAAAGGACGAGCACAAATCCTGCGGGGAGTTTGCCAACAATCAAAGTGATGAGTGTTGTAATTGCTGTGATGCCAGACATACCCAAGCATACTGCGTGGAGAATGGTTGTTGCCATATCTGCAGGTGCTGTGCCTTTTGTCCATGCAACTACGTCACCGATGACATTGAGATGTCTGCCAAAGTTGAGTGTGAGCACTTCGGGCTTGAAGTATGCAAGCATATATGCCACAACGATAAGTCCTGAAAGAAGGAACATAAAGAATGATGCTGCTCTTGCACCTGCCTTTTGTGATTTGACCTTCTTTTCTGCCTTTTGCTCTGCTTCCATTCTGCTGAAATCTGATGCTGCTGTGTCATATTCCTCAACAACTTGTTGACCTTCAGTTTGAAGCACTGCACTATCTTGGCTCATATAAGGCACAACTGCCATAGGCACGATGATAGGTTGCAATTGAATGGTGTTGTTTCTAGGTGCGATGATGGGGATAGGTCCACCAATGCCTACGGGCTTGCAGACTGTTGTTCCCATACCTGCATCAGGTTGAGCATTGCCGTATGCTTCACTTTCAAAAAGGACTTCTTCTTGAAGTGCAACATCTTCTTGAACGTATTCTTGTTCGGGCACAAAATTTTGAACGTTATTTTTTCTTGCCATAATTATCTCCTTGTCCTAAGACGTAGGTTATCTCAAATATCCGTATTTTTCGTAACTGATAAGCTTTGCAAAGAGAGAGCATATCAATCCTACCACGCCTGTAATCAACAGACCGACTATTTCATTGCTTTGCCATCCGTGGATCACGTCTTCCATAAAGTCCCACTTCACAAAACCTGCTTTTTCAAAGCCGATAAGATGAAGAGCAAGGACGATGAAGAGTGTAATCACATAGATGAATGCACAAAGAGTGAATCTTCTCACTTTGATTGCTCCACACATACTGATGATTGATTTCACCAAGTTGCAAAGGAGTGCCAATATACCAACTGCAATAATGAAGTCAGGTATGACCATCAACATATTCACTTTTTGTCCATCTTCCCAAATTGTGCCAAATTCGCTGTCAAATGCCCAATAAATGTTCATGACAGTGTTGCGATCATCTGGCACAAACATAAATTTAAGTGTGTCGTTTGCACCAAATTCTTGCAGAATTGACAAAACAAATGGGAGCAGTGTTGCCAATGTGACAAGCAACATCAACAAGCCAGCAAAAAAGTTTTTGAGACGTCTGTTTCGTTTCCAACCTCTGCTTACGTCTTTGATTTTCGGTTGAAAATCTTTGGCAGTTGAAGGCTCAACCAAACTTTCACGTGAGCCATCTGCTTCAAGAGAAGGACACAAAACAAAGTCTTGCCTTACAGGAGGCAACTGCTTGACTGAACTGCCGTACAATGGCACAGGGGCTTTTCTGATGCCCGATTCATCAACTTTGTTTTTTTCGTCTACCATAATGTTCCTGTTAGTTGTTTGTAGGTCTGCCTGCATTGTCTGCGGGAGTATATTGCATAAGGGGTTGATCTTGTGTTACGTAAGGCACAAATGCAACAGGTTGCACGATGGGAGGCATTTGATATTGTCCGTGAGGCACTGCTGCGCCATAGGGATATCCATAAGGTGCTCCGTAGGGTGCGCCATAGTATGCTTGTTCAGGAGCAGGTGCTGGTTGTTCAGGTTGCTCTCTTTCAAGTTCGATGGGTTTTGTTTGTGCTTCTTCAAATGCTTCGCCTGCAAATTCATCAAATGTAGGTGTGTGAGGTGCATCGAGATCTACGTCTTGCACAGGAAGTGTTGTTGCACCATAACGAACAGGTGCTGCTTGTGTGATTTTGCCCTTTGCAAGAAGGTGTGATGCTCTTGCACGATTTCTGCCACAGTGCAAGCATTCGGTCACTGTCAAAGGATTGATTGCTCCACAAATGGGGCAAACATATGTTTCTTCTTCAATGAGTTCTTCATCGATTTCTGAATAGGGGTTTGCATAGTAACCGACAACGTCTTTGAGCCCTGATGTGACTTTGCGAAGTTTTGCCACGTCTTCTGAGCCCATTTCATTGACCTTTTCTCTGTATGCATCAAGCATTTCTGCTTGCTTTGTCAATTCGTCATTGGTCTTTGCGCGGTAATCTTCGATTTCTCTCATGCTTCTTTCTTCTTCTTCTTGAAGTTTTGCACGTTTTTCGCTGATTTCCTTATCTGCACCCTTCATTCTTTCCTTGATCATAAGGTCAAGACCAAGTTTTGCTTTGCGCAATTCCATGATGTCAACTTCATCATGTGTTTCTTCATTTCTGGGCAATGGTGCGCCACAAGAAACGCAGAATTTTGTGCCGGGCAAATTCTTTGCTCCGCAGATTGCGCAGACGGGTTTTGAAAGGACACCCAAGATATTGCCACATTTTGAGCAATAACGGTTGCCTGCGATATTCTTCGTGCCACAGCATGAACATTCGCATTCATAATTTTCGGCCACATCTGCACCACACTTTGTGCAGAATGCTTGACCTGCTTCAACTGTGCTTCCACAAACTTTGCAAGTGAACATATTCTTTACTCCCTTTTTTATTTCACTTTGAAACTATCTTTTAGTCCCACGATGCTGTTGTATTCTTGTCCCTCTACATCACGCTTGATAAAGTAGCCTTGACGGAGGAATTGGAATCTTTCTCCTGCCCTTGCTTCTGCAAGGAACTTTTCTGCTTTGCCGTTTAATACGGTCAATGAATTTCTGTTGACTCTGTCCATATAGTCACCATCGCCATCGTTGATGAGATAGTCAAACATATTAAGACGGACGTCAATTGAGTCTGTTGCACTCACCCAATGGATTGTGCCTTTGACCTTGATGTTTGCGCCTTCTTCGCCACTCTTTGTGCCTTCGATGAGTTCAGCATGGACACAAGTGACGTTGCCGTCTGCATCTTGCTCAACTCCTGCATACTTGATGACGTATGCTCCCTTCAAGCGCACCATTCCATCTGGTTTAAGACGGAAGAATTTTGGTGGCGGATCAAGGGCGAAGTCGGTTTCTTCAATATAGAGTTCCTTTGAGAAATTGCAGACGTGCTTTTCATCCGTTGAAGGATTGTTTTCAATATAGCAAGGCTCTGTTTTTCCTTCGGGATAGTTGTCGATGACCAGTTTAAGTGGCTTTGTGACAACCATTGCTCTTGTTGCATTCTCGTTGAGGTTTTCTCTCACACAGTGTTCAAGGATGGCGATGTCAACTTCGCTGTCTGCCTTTGCAACACCAATACGTGAGCAGAAATCTCTTATTGCTTCTGGTGGATATCCTCTTTCTCTTATGCCACTGAGAGTTGAGAGTCTAGGATCATTCCAACCCCACACAACACCTTCATCTACAAGACGTTTGATAAATCTCTTGCTCATCACTGTGTGAGTGAGATTGAGCCTTGCAAACTCAATTTGGCGAGGACGTGGCTTGGGGAATCCACAATTTTCAGTCACCCAATCATAAAGGGGTCTGTGATTTTCAAATTCAAGTGAGCAGAGTGAGTGGGTGATGCCTTCGATTGCATCTTCAAGGGGATGTGCAAAGTCATACATAGGATAGATGACCCATTTATCTCCTGTGTGAGGATGCTCTGCGTGGCAAATACGATATATAACAGGGTCACGCATATTGATGTTGGGTGATGCCATGTCAATCTTTGCACGGAGCACTCTTTCTCCGTCTGCAAATTCACCTGCTCTCATTCTTTCAAACAAGTCAAGGTTTTCTTCAACGCTTCTATTGCGATAAGGGCTTTCTGTGCCGGGCACTTCAAAACTGCCTCTTGTTGTGCGAATTTCTTCTGCACTCAAATCGCAAACATATGCCTTGCCGTCCTTGATGAGTTTGACAGCACAATCATACATTCTGTCAAAATAGTCGCTTGCATTGAAAAGGTTGTCCCATTCAAATCCCAACCACTTGATGTCTTCTTGGATGGACTCCATATATTCGACATCTTCTTTGACAGGGTTGGTGTCATCAAAACGAAGATTGCATTTGCCCTTGTACTTTTCCTTCATGCCGAAGTTGATGCACAATGCTTTTGCATGACCAATGTGAAGATATCCATTGGGCTCTGGTGGGAATCTTGTTATGATTTCATTGACCTTGCCCGAAGCAAGTTCCTCATCAATGATTTCCTCTATGAAGTTTCTTGAAATTTCAGTGTTTTCCATTGCAGTATCCATGAAGATTGATTTCTGTTGTGATTGCTCTTGTATAGCCGTCTTCAAAAGTGAATCCGTAAAGGCTCAACTCCTTTCGTTCCCCTTTGAAACGGATTTCGGTTGGTGCGCCAAGTCCAAACTTATAAAACATCGCATGGATGAAAAACAGTTTGTCCCCAATCTCAACCTGTGGCAAGAAACGGACTGCATCAACAAGGATGCCATCGGTGATTTTCACTCTCATAAATCCAACAGGCTTGCCTTCGTCAAGGAAAGCAAAGGTTGCGCCAGAAATTTCTTCGGTGGGAGCAATTTCCTTGTAGATTTTTTCAAGTTGTTCAATTTCTTGCACATACGTGAGCGTCAACATAGTAAATTTATTTTATATCTTAAAGATATTTTTGTCAAGATATATATTGGAGCAAATTGATTTTTCCTGAATTTTCAAGGAGTTTTCATCAATTATTTGCACTTGTCAACTCCCTGTTTGATGACA
>JAZRGC010000106.1:0-1644 GCA_045643985.1 Clostridia bacterium | reverse complement strand
TTTCACTGTTGGGGTCTTCACTGTATGCATTGAATGTTGTGCCGTAGTTGAACTTGACTGTTGCAAGTGCATCATCAAAATGTTCATCAACATATTTCTTGAAATTGACCAAGTCATTTTCAGTGGTGCTGTTAAGGAAGTTTTCCATAACGTTGCCAAGGACTGATTGGACTGTGATGTCGTAGTCCTTTGAAAGGTCAAGACCACAAACGTCACATGCTTGATCGTTGCCCTTTTCGTCAACGTGTGTTTCGCATGATTCGCCACCAGCCATCAATGCTGAAAGGACTGATGTGACATCCATTGATGATTTTTCAATTGCAAGGGGATAGGTTGAGAGTGCATCTTCTTCCATTCCACTGAGGAACATCTTTGCGCCTGATGACAATGCAAGGACCAAAATGATGCCGATGATGCCAATACTGCCTGCGATTGATGTAAGGAATGTCCTACCCTTCTTGCTGATGAGGTTGTTCCAAGACAGTGAAATTGCTGTTGACAACTTCATTGATGCCTTGTCGTGTGCCATATACTTGTGCATCTTTTCCTTGAAAGTGAGTTTCTTTCTCTTTCTGGGTGCTTCGATAGGTTGAGCAGTTTCATCAAGTGGGCAAACACCAATTTCTTCGAGTTGGCATTCTTCATCTTGAATTTCATCGTTGTTTGAAACTTCTTCAAAGATTATTTCAGGTCTGTCAATTTCAAGACTGCTGTCATAAGGCATTGTGTCATCAACGATTTCGCCATCTTTGAGATTGACAATACGTGTGCTATATTCTTCAGCAAGTTGAGGATTGTGTGTGACCATGACAACAAGGCGATCGCTTGCAACTTCCTTCAAAAGTTCCATGATTTGAAGACCACTTTCTGTGTCAAGTGCGCCTGTTGGTTCGTCTGCAAGAATGATGTCAGGATTGTTGACAAGAGCACGTGCAATTGCAACACGTTGCATTTGTCCACCTGAAAGTTGGTTGGGGCGCTTCTTTGCTTGGCTGTCAAGACCGACTTTGCGAAGTGCTTCCAACGCACGCTCGTAGCGCTCTTCTTTAGATACGCCTGCGAGTGTAAGGCAGAGAGCAACGTTTTTGAGTATGCTCATATGGGGGATGAGGTTGTATGATTGGAAAACGAAACCAATACGTTGGTTGCGATATGTATCCCAGTCAACATCATCATATTCCTTTGTTGAAATGCCGTCGATTTGAATGTCGCCTGAATTGTAGCGATCAAGACCACCAATTATATTGAGAAGTGTAGTTTTGCCACAACCTGAAGGTCCTAAAATTGAAACGAATTCGTTTTGTCTAAATTCGATTGAAATGTCTTTTAAAGCAAGTGTAACGTCTGTATCGTCAATACGATACTCTTTTGTGATTCCTACTAATTTAAGCATAGTTTTCCATCCTGTATCAATATTTTGGTCGCAGTTGGACAAATCGGAAAGATTGAAGCAAGGGGGGTTGCCCATATGAAATTTTGCTTTGCAATCGGTGCTTTGGCAAATTGCCGTGAGCACAAAATTTATATAAATATAAATGCCGATTGTCATACGACTTATGTATTTTAGCACATTTCAAAGAAAATGTAAACACTTTTTTCGATTCGTCATTTTTTGGCAATTTTCACATCTTTTCACTTAAAACC
>JAZRGC010000105.1:0-17177 GCA_045643985.1 Clostridia bacterium | reverse complement strand
AGTTTTTGCAGTCCATAAGAGGATCTGAAAATCCACCAAGGTGTCCTGATGCGTGCCAGACTTGAGGATTCATCAAGATTGCGCAGTCAAGTCCTACGTTGTAGGGGCTTTCGGTGACAAATTTCTTCCACCATGCTGCTTTGACGTTGTTTTTCAATTGAACGCCGAGAGGGCCGTAATCCCAAGTGTTTGCAAGACCACCATAGATTTCACTTCCGGGGAAGACAAAACCACGGTTTTTGCAAAGTGCTACAAGTTTGTCCATTGTAAGTTTGCTTGCCATAATATTCCTTCTTTGCGCCCGTGTGCTCACAGGCACGATAATTATAATCTAAATATAAATTTTAAGATGAAAACATAACTTTGTCAAGTTATCCAATCAACTTGCATATAATCAACCATGTTGTCAGCATTGAAGGTTGCATTTTTGTTTATTGGCACGTCTATTGGTGCAGGGTTTTCAACAGGGCGAGAGATTGCCTTATTCTTTGGGGATACATCTCCTTGGTGTGTTGCTTTGTCATCGGTTTTTATCGCTTTGATTTGTGCAGTATTTCTCATTGCAGGCAAGCACGACCTTATCCCACAAAACATAGTTGTCAAGGTGGCAACATTTGTTGCAGGGGCTGTGTCACTTGTCAGTATGCTTGCAGGCAGTGAAAAGATTTTACATGACCTTTTGGGCGTCAGTTTGCTTGGACTTGTGATGATAATTTTGGGGGCAATTGTCGTCATAATGGGCATCGAAAAAATCAAGTGGGCAAACACCATTCTCATACCATTGCTCATACTGATGATGCTTGTCTTGTATGTCAAAATCGGCACTCCTGTCCACAGTGGAAGTTTGTCCATTTTGAAGCCCATACACTACTCCGGACTTGACGTTTTGCTGGCAGGAATGGTGCTTTCAAAGGAAGGCAAAAAACTCAGCACAAAACAAATATTTGGTTGTGTCAGTGCCATCTGCATTTTTATGTTTGGAATTTTGTTTGTGCTCCAAAACATAGTTTTATGTGACGAAATGCACTCATCAATGCCTGTTTTGGCAATTTCGACAAAAGTCAATATGCGTGCAATCAGTGGCGTGCTTATTGCAAGTGCCATATTTACAACACTCATTGGTGCACTTGAAACGGTGTGGTTTTACACTGCCGACTTCTTGTCAAAATCCAAGAAACTTGCCACTCTTTCCAATGACAAAAACAAGTGCTGTGTGGTGTTTTCAATACTGCTCATATTCTATCCAATTTCCTTTTTGGGATTTGAAAAAATCGTTGACACATTCTATCCATTTGTCAGCATTTGTGGCATTGCACTCACAATATTCATCACAATCAAAACCATAGTATTTTATGTGAAGAAATATGAGCAAAATTTCAAAATAAAATGCCCTGCCAAAATTGGCAAGGCACAAGTTTAAAGGCATAAATTCTTATTCTATTTCGTCCTCATCATCTTCATCATCTTCTCTTTCTTCGGGGTTGAGAATGTCTTCAAAAGGTGAGCGACGTGATTCGTCATCGGGTTCGTCAAGTCCTTTCAAATAGCGATAAAACTCGTCTTCTTGATAGTCGCTTTCCTTGTCGTCAAAATAGCCACCAAGTTCTTCAACAGCATTTCTTATTTCCATATATTCGTTGTAATTAAGGTCGGTTGACTCAGCAAAGGATTTGAGCACTTCGATGGCAGACTCATCGCCATATTTGCCAAGAAGTCTTGCATAGAGTGCCACGTCATCGCCACGGTAGAGATAACTAACTAGCCCCATATACACTGCTTTGTTGCCCTTGTATTCTGCAAGGATTTCTATGAGCATATCTGCAGTTTCCCCTTGACTTTGATAAAACTTTTCAAGCATAACTTCAACCATTTCTTCACAGTCTTCTTGAAGGTATTCGTATGCTTCAAGGCGTGTTTGATAAGGAAGTGTTTCATCGCAAAGGGTTGCAAGCATTTTTTCCATTCCTTCTCTATTCTTCATCATTGTCATCTCCAAAAAGTATTTTGTAATATTTGTCAAAGGTGCGCTCATTAAGGTTGTACCTTTCTATGCTGTCCATTTTTGGGTTTTCTTCATCATAATACACATAGGCAATGAGCACCCCTGCAAGAGTTTCGGCACTCCTAAGACGTTGAAGTCGCTCGGGCTTTTTGATGAAATAAATCAACTTGCCGTCCTTGTCAACTCTCACTATGTTGTCAACTGCACTGCATAGGCGATGAATATAGGTGTTGGGGTCTTCATCAGTGAAAATAATGTCGCAAAGCGAGTAGCCAACTGCTTCTCTCATCACTTTTGGCAATTGATAAAATGTCTCAGGCAATCTCAGTGATATATCCTTGAATCTGTCCTGTGTGACAACGCTGAAATCAAGGTCATATCCACCGTCAAGAAGATAAGCAAGAATTGCAGACATTGTGTCAAAGGCAAGGCCGGGCTTTATGAGCACTTCCTTGTAAAATCCTTCAAGCCATTTTGACGATGCAAAGGACAATCTTTGAAGGAGCAATCCAATGACTTTTTCATTGTCGTCTTGGAATGCCCAACGGATCAACTTTTGAAGGTCCAGATTGTGGTCAAGTGCATTGTCAAAGTCTTCTGCCGACAACTTGGAATATTCCTCAAGAAGTTTATATCTACGAAATCTTTCAGTGTGTGGCACTTTGAGATTGGGCATCATTTGCACGTACTCAACTTCAGGGGGATTGGTGTCATACAAGTCAAGATAAAAGTCGGCAGGAGCATACTCGCCGTATATCTCATCAACAGAGCGCATAACCTTTTTTGCCTCTGCCTTTTGCCCCACGTTATATAGTGATTGTGAAAGCCAAATAAGTCCGTTTGGTTGCAAAGGAAGGTGTTTAAGTGCCTTTTTTGTGTAGATAATCACGTGACTGTGCATATTAAGGCTTACAAGCAGTGGCAGGACAATGAGCACTTCTTCAAGGCGATTGTAGTCCTTTTTTAAGATTTCATCCACCACTTCGTAGGCTTCTTGATTTCTTTCTTCAATCATCAAAGCCGTGGCAAGTGTGCTTCTTACACTGAGGCTGTCATCCTTTTCAAGCATACGTTTGGCTTCATAGATGACTCTGTCCACATCATTCTTCATCATATAGGACACAAGGGTGATATGGTTGGCTGCATCTGCTGCTTTACTGCCCTTGTCAATCTTTGATGCAAGTGCAATTGCTCCGTCAAAATCTCGCTCTTGAATGCGAGCATATGCCTTTTCAATCAAGGACTCATAATACTCATCAGGTGTTGATGAAACAAGATGAAACGGATTGATTTTGGGCTCTTTGTTTTCAAGGACTGACGGATCAAAATCGTCACCGAAATAGCGCATATAATATGCCACAACTTCAAGGAGTCCAAGGTCAAGAAAATTGTGTGCCAGTTTATAAAAAATACGATCTTCCTGCTCAGGTGTGGGTTTTGCCACTAGAGCACGATAAAAGACCGTATTTGAAATTTGATGTGCGCCTAAATTGGCGTAAATGTCGGCAAGTTTAATCAGCGCTTCTACACAAGAATCGTTTTGGGCAAGGGCTTTTTTGAGATATTTGATTGCACTCTCTGTGTCGCCACTCAAAAGTTTTTTGTCAGCCAGTGACACAAACTCATCTTGAGTAAGGGTGATGTCAACTATATTTGCCATTATTTCTTCTTTTTCTTTTTAGGATTTTGGAATTGTTGTTTTTGTTGTGGTTTCTTTTTGGCAGTGTAGTCTGCTTGTTGAGCAAAATTGCTCTTTTGTGCCTTTCTTGAGTCGGCAAGATTTTTCTTGTCTGTTTCCTTTTTGAGGATTCTGCATTTGACCATTCCTCTGTCTGCCATTGCAATCCACATAAGTGCAAAGATGAAGAAGCCAAAACCGACCATAAGGAGATAAATGACCACGTTGCTGGGCAAGCCCATGTAGAAGTAAATGACAAAAGGTGCAATTGTGACAAGTGTAAGGAAAGGCACACACACAAGATTGTTGACAAGAATGACCACTGCATTTTTGAAAACTTGACCTAAGGTCAAATCATGTGTGACTGTGAGCCCCATCATAATGAAAAGGATGCATACAACGGGGAATGCAACAACTGCAGGTATGATTGCAAGGCAATAATCAAGGGCATCTGCTGTGCCAAGTTGTTGAGCGCCGAGCAAACGATAGATTTCAATGCCAACAGCAGAAAGTATGCCTGCCACCAATGTGCCGTAAATGAGATATTTCCACCAATGTTTTTTGAAACCTGTGAAGTACACTCTTGTTGCATACTTGTATGTGTCTTGGAAGAATGCTCTCTTTGCTGCATACATAAGCCCTGAAAGGAAGGGAGATGCAATGATGCATGCGCCCAAAGCAATCAAAATCACATAGACTTTGACTTCGCCATAAAGTGTGCTGACACTTTTTTGAATGCTGTCACCGAAACCAGGATAGCCAACACCAATATTTGCCATAAAGTTGTAGTTGCCACCAAGGATATGTTTGCCAAGATAATACTCACCAAGGAATGTGCCGATGACAAAAAGAAGTGAAATTGCCAAGAACCAGATTGCTGTCTTGAACAAAACGTTCATCTCGCCTTTGAAAACTTCATATGCTCTTTTGAAGAATGTATCAGGATATTGTTTTGGTGCAGGGGCTGCTTCTGCCATGCCGGCAACAACCACCTTTTTCTTTTCCTCAGGCTCTACAACGTGTTCAGCGTCTGTGAACCATTTTGAAAGGAAAAACTTTGTTTCTCTTTGTTTTGGTTGTTTGTTGTTGTTTTGAGTTGCCATATTGACTCCTAAATCTAGATAGGAGTATTTTACACCAACTTGATACAAAAATCAATTTAAAACACAAAATTATGCTTTTTATAATAAAATAAATTATATATCCAAAACAATTTTTGCAACTTTGCATCAATAATTTGACATTTTGTGGGGTTGTGAGTATATTTTTTAAAAGTAGGAGAATTGATTATGAAAAAATTCAACATTGCAGTTGTTGGCGCAACAGGTATGGTTGGCAACAAATTTCTTCAAGTCCTTGAAGAAAGAAATTTGCCCGTTGACAACTACTATCTTTTTGCATCATCTAGAAGCGCAGGCAAACAAATCGACTTTGTGGGCAAACCTCACACCGTCATTGAATTGACTGAGGACAATATCAAAGCACTTGAAGGCAAAATCGACTTTGCTCTCTTTTCAGCAGGTGGTGGCGTGTCAAAGGAATTTGCACCCATATTTGTTGAAATTGGCGCAACCGTTGTTGACAACTCATCACAATGGCGCATGGATGAAAACGTGCCCCTTGTTGTGCCTGAAGTCAACCCCGAGGACGTCAAGTGGAACAAAGGCATCATCGCCAACCCCAACTGCTCAACCATTCAAGCAGTGGTTGCCTTGAAACCTTTGTACGATAAATACGGCATCAAACGTATTGTCTATTCAACCTATCAAGCAGTGTCTGGCGCAGGTGTTGCAGGCTTCAACGATTTGAAAAACGGCGTAAATGGGGATGCTCCAACCAAGTTCCCATACCCTATCGCATTCAATGTCCTTCCTCACATTGATGTTTTCACCGAAAGTGGATACACCAAGGAAGAAATCAAGATGATTGAGGAAACAAAAAAGATTTTCCACGACAAGAGTTTGCGCATCACTGCAACAACTGTACGTGTGCCTGTTTTCCACGGACATAGCGAGTCTATCAATGTAGAATTCAAGACACCTTGCACAAGAGATGGTGTTGTGGACGCTTTGCGCAATTTTGACGGCATCATCCTTGAAGATGACACAACCAAAAATCTCTACCCTATGCCTATCAATGCAGAAAACCACGATGAAGTTTTTGTTGGTCGCATTCGTATTGATGAAAGTGTTGACAGTGGCGTCAATCTTTGGGTGGTTGCAGACAACATAAGAAAAGGAGCAGCAACAAACGCAGTGCAAATTGTCGAGTTGCTCATCAAAAACCGTTTGGAGGCATAGCCTATGCTGAAAGGGACTTCAACTGCACTTATCACACCTTTCACAAATGATAAGATTGATTTCGAAGCCCTTGAAAAACTCCTTGAATTCCAACTGAATGGTGGAGTGGATTCTCTTGTTGTCCTTGGCACAACAGGCGAGTCGGCAACAATGTCAAAAGAAGAAAAAATATCAGTTGTGCAGTTTGTTGTTGACTATGTCAACGGCAGGTTGCCAATCATTGTTGGTGCAGGGGCAAACTCTACATCACAGACCATCGAAAACGCACTGCTCTACACCGATTTGGGCGCAGACGGTCTTTTGATGGTGACACCATATTACAACAAGTGCACTCAATATGGACTTGTCCAACATTTTACAAAAGTGGCAGAGAAAATTTCTCTGCCTATTATTTTATACAACGTGCCCTCTAGGACAGGCGTCAATATGCTTCCAAAGACCTTTGCAACTCTTGCCGAAATTGACAATATTGTTGCCGTCAAGGAAGCAAGTGGCAATATGGAGCAGATTGAGCATTGCATACGCTTGTCAAAGGGCAAGGCCTGTGTTGTCAGTGGCGATGACGGACTGACTGTGCCCACTATGCTTATGGGTGGCACTGGGGTTATTTCTGTTGCAAGCAACCTGCTTCCAAACTACGTTTCATCAATGACACGTGCAGTCCTTGATGGCGATGTCAACACTGCCGTTGATATGCAATTAAATTTGCTCCCACTTGTCAACGCTCTATTCCTTGAAGTCAACCCTATACCTGTAAAAAAAGGGGCAGAAATCTTGGGGCTTTGCAGTGGGGATTTGCGCCTTCCTTTGACTGAATTGACAAAGGAAAACTGTGGCATACTCCAAAACTTGCTGAGAGATTTTGTATGATTAGAATTGCGATTTCCGGAGCAAGTGGCAGAATGGGGCGTGCTCTATTTGAGCACACCAAAAACTTGACCGACATTGAGGTTGTGTTTGGCGTTGACACTTTCAGTGGGGATTTGGACTACCCTGTGTTCAATTCCTTTGATCATTGCATATTGGACGTTGACATTGTGGTGGACTTTTCAAGTCCTTCTGCCTTGGACGGCCTGTTGAATTATGCAGAACGCACAGGCGCAAAGGTTGTCCTTGCCACAACAGGACACAGTGTTGAGCAAATGGAAAGGATAAAATACTCATCAAAAAGAGTTGCCATTTTCCACTCTGCCAATATGTCCTTGGGTGTTAATCTTGCTTGCAAACTTGTTGGGTATGCTTCACGTTTTCTCACTGACTACGATGTGGAAATTGTTGAAACCCACCACAACAAAAAAATCGATGCACCCAGTGGAACTGCCCTTGCCCTTGCAAAGGAAATCAACAAGGCAAAGGACAACTCATTGGATATTGTCGTGGGCAGGAGCAACGGCAAACGTTCAACAAACGACTTGACAATACACTCTGTCCGTGGTGGCACTGTGGCAGGCAAACATTCGGTCACCTATTTTGGCACAGGGGAAAATTTGACAATAAGCCACGAAGCCGAAAACAAGGATGTTTTTGCAAAGGGTGCTTTGTCGGCAGTAAGATTTTTGATGAGCAAGGCGACTGGATTATACGGAATGAATGACTTGCTTGCTGATGCCATTCCTGCAAAATCAATATCCACTGCCACAGGGTTTTCTTTGATGACAATCCCTGTTGCAACCGAGTGCGATTGCACTGAAATTTTCAAAATCATCACAAAAAATAATCTGCGCCTTGACGAGGCAAAACAAAGTTTGTGTGAAGGAAATATGACACTATCCCTTGCCTTCAAGGAAAAGAAATCCACCCTCAACTCTTTGTTTTTGCAGTGGAAAAAATCAATTGAAAGCGCAAGCAAAATCATTGTTGACAAGGTTGAAAACAATGGTGTCATCTACGATATTTTGGTCAAATTGAAGGCAGTTGGTGCAAAGGTTTGTATGTTGTCAACAAGCCAAAACTCCATATCAATCTTTGTTGATGACAACAGGCTCATCCCTTGTGTTTACAGCCTAAAATCCTATTTCAATCTCTAATTATAGCCTGCAAAATCCACCCAAAAAATCACCTGTTTTTCGCACAAAAATACATAAATTTTGGCACAAAAAAAGGCACTCAGTTTGAGTGTCTTTTTCATTGTTTCAAGTTGAAACTTGTTGTTTATCATTCTATTTGATTGTTTTAAGCCGTGATGCAGTCATCTACAAAGAACTTGCTCACCTTCAGTTCAAGGAACTTTTTCTTTCTTTCAAACTGTGCAATGAACACTGCCACAAGAACCAAAATACATCCAATCAATTCTTTTGCCAAAATTTGCTCCCCAAGTATAATCATACCACCAATGAGTGCCACAACTGATTCAAGGCTCATAATGACAGGTGCAATGGATGATTCCACTCTCTTTTGTCCAACTGCTTGGAGAGTGTATGCAAGCCCACTTGACAATATGCCGATATAAAGGATGGGCACGATGCTTGCAATGATAACTTGTCCTGTGGGGAATCCGTTGATTGCCATAGATGGAATGCCAAGGACTGCGCATGTTGCAAACTGCATAAAGGTCAACTTTTGTGGATCGGTGTTATGGCAATATCTGTCCACAAACACGATGTGGAAACCAAAGGCTACTGCACTGTAAAACACCAATGCATCCCCTTTTGAAATTGACAATGAATCCTTTAGACACATAAACACAAAGCCGACAATTGCCATATACACTGCAAAGCAATGAAGGATTGATGTGCGCTTTCTTGCAAACAAGTTGATGATGGGCACGATGACAATATAAAGGGTTGTAATGAATCCTGCCTTGCCTGAGGTTGTGGTTTCGATGCCGATTTGTTGCATTATTGTTGCAACAAACAACACTACTCCACAAATCAAACCACCAACAATTGTATCCTTGTTGAACTTGCTCACTTTTTTGCCACGAGCCTTGCGCACAACATCGGTGATGAGCACTGTAAGCCCAAGAACCACTGTTGCAATTACATAACGAAGTCCACTCATAGACACTGGATCTATATACCCAGTTGAGTACTTTTGTGCCACGAATGCAAAACCCCAAATGCATGCAGTCAAAACCAAAATGGCAATACCAATGAGGGTTCTTTTGTTATTTTTCATATCATTTGACATAACACACTTCCCCCCAATTGATTTCCTTTTCGTCTTCGCCACACTTGATGACAAGTGAGCCATCTTTTGTGATTTTTGTTGCAATTCCTGTCAGTCCGTCTGCACTGACAATTTCCTTTTCAAGTGTTTCACACTTGCTTGTATATTCAAAGAGTGTATCATCATAATCTTCCACTTCAAAGACTGAGTACAACTCCTTTGTCAGCATTTTGGCAAATTTCTTCACAGACACTTTTTTGCCTGTCGTTTCATACACCGATGTTGCAATGTCCTTCACTTCTTCAAGGGCACTTGCAGGAGTGTTGATGTTGACACCTATGCCCATGACAACATATCTCTTGGTGGTGACAACACTTTCAGGCAAAATGCCACATATCTTTTTGCCATCAATTTTGAGATCATTTGGCCACTTGATTGTTGCATGGACACCTATCTTTTGCAAGACTCTGCTCACTGCAACTGCTGACAATATTGACCAAAGTGAAAAGCCTTCTCTTACGGGGCTGACATAGGTCATATAGAGCCCACCTTCTGGGGATATGAAACTGCGATCATATCTTCCCCTGCCCTGTGTTTGTGATTTTGCAAGGAAAACGACAGGCTTTTCAATGGTATTTTCCTGCACAAACACTTTAGCAAGATAGTTTGTTGATGTGGCACTATAAAAGCAAAAGCAAGGCACTTTGATGCCCTGCTTTACTTTTACTATGCAATTGCCACATTTTCTAGCCAATGATTTAACCTCCAAACACTGCCATCAAGAAACCTGCTGCAACTGCTGAGCCGATGACTCCAGCCACGTTTGGTCCCATTGCATGCATAAGAAGATAGTTGTTGGGATCGCATTTGCGACCATAGTTGTTGACAACACGTGCTGCCATAGGCACTGCAGATACGCCTGCTGCGCCAATGAGAGGATTGATTTTGCCCTTTGAAAGTTTTGACATAAGTTTGCCAAGGAGCAATCCACCCGCTGTTGCAAAGACAAATGCAAAGAGTCCAAGTGCAACGATGTAGAGTGTTTGAGGTTGCAAGAAGTTTTCGCCCTTTGCTGTTGCGCCAACTGAAATGCCAAGGAACAATGTGACGATGTTCATAAGAGCATTTTGTGCTGTGTCAGAAAGTCTTTCTGTGACGCCACATTCCTTCAAAAGATTGCCAAACATCAAACATCCAAGCAAACCTGCAACTGAAGGAAGAATCAAACATGTTGCAAGAGTGACGATGATGGGGAACAAAATCTTTTCTGTCTTGGTGACTGCTTGCGCAGGTGCCATAAGTATAGCCCTTTCCTTCTTTGTTGTCAAGGCTCTCATAAGAGGGGGTTGAATCATCGGAATCAATGCCATATATGAGTATGCTGCCACTGCGATTGGTGCAAGAAGTTCAGGTGCAAGTGATTTGGTCAGCCAAATTGCTGTAGGGCCGTCTGCACCACCGATGATGCCGATTGATGCTGCTTGAGGTCCTGTGAATCCAAGACAGATTGCAAGGAAGAAAGCAACATAAATGCCCACTTGTGCTGCTGCGCCAAGAAGGAGTGATTTGGGGTTGGCAATCAAAGGACCAAAGTCTGTCATTGCGCCGACACCCATGAAGATAAAACAGGGATAGACACCTGTTTTGACACCTATATAGAGTATGTCAATGAGTCCACCGTGTTGCAATACGTCAAGATAGTTGACGCCATTGGCAACTGCTGCTTCCCCTGTCCACATTTCTGGATGATACAAAACGTCACTGCTATCCTTCAACATAGGAAGGTTGGTGAGAAGCATACCAAATGCGATGCCCACCAAGAGCAATGGCTCAAATTGTTTTTTGATGCCTAAGTAGAGGAATACACAAGCAAGAATCAACATCACGGCATTTTGCCATGTGAAGTTGGCAATTCCACTTGTTTCCCACAAGTTAGACAAAGTTTTCACTATATCCATACTTTACCTCAAGATTAGATGATTGTCACAAGCACTGCGCCAGTTTCAACTGTTGAGCCTTTTTGTACGAGAACTTGACCAATCTTGCCTGCTTTGTGGGCTGTGATTTCGTTTTCCATCTTCATTGCTTCAACGATTGCAATCACTTCGCCTTCCTTGACTTGTTGTCCTGCTGTAACTTTGACTGCATTGACGTTGCCGGGGAAAGGAGATTTGACAGGTTCGCCTCCGCCAACTGCCACGGGTGCAGATGCTTGGGGTGCTACTGCTTGAGGTGCTTCAACTGCAGGTGTTGCCACGGGAAGGGCTGCATCATATTCTGCTTGAATGACTGCTTCGCCTTGTTCCACTTCTACTTCATATATTTTGCCATTTAATGTAACCTTGTAAATCATACGTTCTCCTTATTCGTCAATACGTTTGATGGATTTGAATCTCAATTCATTGAGAGGAATGCCTGTGGTGTCAGCAACAATTGCCATAATCATTGCCGCATCTCTTTCATCGGTGTTGATGAGCACAAGTTCACCACAAGTACCATTTGCTTTGGGTGCTTCTTCGGGTGATGCTTCTTCGGCTCCCTTCTTTTTGAAAGCCTTCTTCATCTTTTCGCTCATAGCAGGAAGTTTTGGAGCAATTTTTCCTGTGAGCCAAATGATGCCCATAAGAAGAACCAACACTGCGAAAACGATTGCCATGCCAATGAGAGCCAACACAAGTGCGTCTGTCAAAGGCATTGCAAATTCGCCTATTGCTGAAAGTGTAGTTCTAAACATAATTTTACCTGCTTACTATTATTCGATGGGTGTGATTGTATATTTGACAACCTTTTCTTCTTGTGCCTTTCTTGCTGCAAAGAACTTTTCTGTCACTGCAGGGAATGCAATATAACTGAGGACGTCTTCATCACTCTTTGCAACCCCTTGAAGTTCTTCCTTGGTCTTGTCAAAGATAGGTTCAAGAGTGTCTGCATATCTGCCTTCGATGGGTTTGGTGTCACCAAGGACCTTTTCCATAACTTCAGGGTTGATAGGTGCAGGTGTTGTGCCATATTCGCCCATGCAATATGATTTGACTTCCTTTGAAACGTTCTTGTATCTTTCGCCTGCAAGGACGTTGTTGGTTGCTTGGACACCCACCATTTGGCTCATAGGTGTGACAAGAGGAGGATAGCCAAGGTCTGCACGGACTTTGGGTGTTTCTTGAAGCACTTCTTCAAACTTGTCCATTGCATTTTGTGCTTTGAGTTGTGCAACAAGGTTTGAAAGCATACCACCGGGAACTTTGTAGTTGAGTGCATCAGTGTCTGTTGCCATCATCTTGGGATTGAGACCACCGCTTGCAATGTATTCGTCACGGATAGGCTTGAAGAAATCGTTGACTTCCTTGATTGCCTTGTCATCAAGACCTGTGTCGTAGCCAAGTTGTTTGAATGCAAAGTTGATTGTTTCGGTTGCTGGTTGTGATGTGCCACCACTGAAGCATGATGATGCTGTGTCAATGACGTCACAGCCTGCTTCTGCTGCCTTCATATATGTCATATATGCAAGACCTGTTGTGCAGTGTGTGTGGAGAACAACGGGCACTTTGACTTCTTTCTTGATTGCGCCAATAAGTTCTTGTGCTTCAAAGGGGCTCATTGTGCCTGCCATATCCTTGACACAGATTGATTGGATACCCATATTTTCAAGGTCCTTTGCAAGTTTTGCAAATGCTTCAAGAGTGTGGACGGGGCTTTGTGTATAACTGATTGCGCCTGAAACCATTGCACCCTTTTTGATTGCTGTTTCTGCTGCGACTTCGATGTTTCTAAGGTCGTTCAATGCATCGAAAATACGGATGATGTCAATGCCGTTGTCAACTGACTTTTCAACAAACATACGGACAACTTCATCGGGATAGTGCTTGTAGCCAAGCAAGTTTTGTCCACGAAGGAGCATTTGCAGTTTTGAGTTGGGGAGTGCTTTGCGAAGTTTACGGAGTCTTTCCCATGGATCTTCGTTGAGGTATCTCAAACAACAATCAAACACTGCGCCACCCCAACATTCGATTGAGTAGTAGCCTGCTTTGTCCATTGTGGGAAGAATGTCTTCAAACTTCTCAAAAGGAAGTCGTGTTGCAATCAAAGATTGGTTTGCATCACGGAGAACTGTTTCGGTAAATCCGATTTTCATATGTATTGCCTCCAAAATTGTATATTCTAAATTATATCCACAAGAGGAAGTGGTGTCACATCAAAACTTCCGTCATTGTTGATTTCAATGATTGTGCCACCACGTTGAGTTTTCCATTTCAATGTAGGGACGTATGCGATATAGTCAATGCTCATGCCATATGTCAAGCGAATGCCTTGATATGTGATTGACAATGTGTTCAAATGGTCATGGCCCATAAACATACCTTTGCAAGAGCCAAACTCAACCATTTCTTTGAAGAAGTTGCCTTCTGTTTCCTTGGGATAGCCAAAGTAGTTGTCTTTTTCAAGAACAAATCCGTGATGATAGATGACGGATTTATCTCCACGATAGCACTTTTCCCAGCCTTCCTTAAATTCCTTTGGTGGAATGTGGTAGAATGCAAGAGATGGGAGCAACTCGCCTTCTGCAGACTGCTCTCTCACAGTGTTTTTGTACCACTCGATTTGATCATCGTGGATGACATCAAAGCCACTGAAGAAACTCTTGCCTGTGTATTGATTGCTGTCAATCATCATAAGAAGGGTGCAAGGTGTGCCGTCTTGATTTTCAACACGAATGCAATAGTTGCCAACACCTGTGATATTTTCATCGCCCTTTTCAAAAAGACATCCGTTAAGGCTCATAAAATAATCTGCCAAGCCGTCCTTGTTTGCTCTTGATGTGGCTTCGGTGTCGTGATTGCCAAAGACAAAACACCAAGGAATGCCAGTTTCGGTCAGCAATTTGCCAAGTATCTTTGCGCCTTTCAGGTTGTTTGAACTGCCTGTCAAGGGCCAAATGGGATAAAACATATCCCCTGTGATAATAATAAGGTCAGGATTTGAAGCATCAATCAACTTTTTGACAGCATCAAGGGCAAGACGGTCACTCTTTTTTGCAAGCCAACCAACACCAAGGTGTATATCGGTCAATTGCAAAATCTTCAGTGGTCGATCTGCATCCTTGACGATTGTGGTCACGTTGTTTTTCTTCAAAATTTCCATTGCCCTAAGTCCTTTTTGTGGTTGTCTTTGTTGGAATTGAAGCCCTGTCGATTTGGATATTTCGGCAAAGTTTTCATCATCAATCCACTTTCAAGACACCCAAAACTGCCCTATTATAACTATATTGTTATAATCATAACACAACTTAAGTCAAATTTCAAGTTTTTGCTTGCCTTTTGTTTGGACTTTGTTATACTTAATAAGAATAAAACATTTTTTCAGGAGTTTTTATGAGCGAATGTACACACGATTGTAGCACTTGCAGTTCAAACTGTTCATCTCGCAAGGAAGATTTCCGTGAACCACAAAATCCTTTGAGCAGTGTCAAAAAGGTCATCGGTGTGGTCAGTGGAAAGGGTGGCGTTGGCAAATCAATGGTCACTTCTCTCCTTGCAGTCCTTGCCAATAGAAAAGGACTTTCAACAGCAATTCTCGATGCAGATATAACAGGACCCAGCGTTCCCAAAGCATTTGGCCTTACTGAAAGAGCCGAGGCTATGGATGAAAAAAATATCCTTCCTGTGCGCACCAAAAAAGGCATCAAAGTTATGTCAATCAACCTTCTTTTGGAAGATGCAACTCAACCTGTCATTTGGCGTGGACCTATCCTTGCCGGCGCAGTGAAACAATTCTGGACAGACGTTGTTTGGGACAAGGTTGACTTTATGTTTGTTGATATGCCTCCCGGAACAGGGGACGTGCCTCTCACAGTATTCCAATCCCTTCCCCTTGACGGCATCGTCATCGTCACTTCTCCCCAAGACTTGGTGTCTATGGTGGTGGAAAAGGCTGTCAATATGGCACACATGATGAACATCCCCATTTTGGGTATTGTTGAAAATATGTCCTATTTCACCTGCCCAGATTGCGGAAAACGCCTTGAAATCTTTGGCGCAAGCAAGGTTGACGAAACAGCAAAACGTCTTGGCATCCCTTGCACAGCAAAACTCCCCATCAACCCCGAACTTGCTTCACAAGCAGACAAGGGTCTTATCGAACTTTTTGAAGGGGATTGGCTTGACAATCTCAGCGACTATTTGGAGAAATAATTATGAAACACACTTATCAAACATCAGGCACTTGTGCAAGAGAAATCCAATTTGAAATTGAAAACGGAACAATCCACAATGTTTGCTTCATCGGTGGTTGCAACGGAAACTTGAAAGCAATCGCAAAACTGGTCGAAGGCAAAAATGCAGAAGAAATCGCTGCTCTTCTCAAAGGCAACACCTGTGGACCAAGAAACACATCTTGCGCCGACCAACTTTCAAAAGCACTTACAAAAGCACTCAACAACTAAATGAAAAAGCACCCAATCAAGGGTGCTTTTTTTATGAATATTTTGAAAAAACAAGCGCGAACATATCAAGTGAATAACCACCCCTTCCTCACGTGTTTCCCCTCATTTGCTCTCGCACAGGGGCACTCGACGCGATTGACGGCAAGCCGTAGCAATGCGCTATTCCGTCACTTCGTTCCTTACGGCACGCGCACATTTAGGACAGTCCACTCATTATGCCACTTGTCGCTTGGTGAATTTTGAGTGGACCACCAGCGACTGGCGTACTTTCATCTGGTGCTTGGCACTCGCTTTCTCGCCACCCTGTGGCTCGCGTCTGCAACTTCGTAACAAGTGAGTGCTTGTATAAGAACCCAACAAAGAGTGAGTGCAAATAAAACGACCAAATACAAAACATTTCAAAATAGTTGACAACAAAATCTATATTAAATATAATGTAATGGCTGTCGCTGCTATGGCTCAGTCGGTAGAGCACATCCTTGGTAAGGATGAGGTCACCAGTTCAAGTCTGGTTAGCAGCTCCATCAAAACCCACGAGAAATTCGTGGGTTTTTTATTTACGCCAAACCAGACTTTTACTTTTTTCGTGACGCGATTGGCATAACTGCAACAATCGCTAATCCGTCACTTCGTTCCTTACAAGTCATTTGGTTAGCAGCTCCATCAAAACCCACGAGAAATTCGTGGGTTTTTTATTTGCGCCACGTACCCTGCGCTTCCATTTCACATCATTGCACAAATGCAAAAAGGCTGAAGAAGTTTCCTTCCTCAGCCGTTGTTTTATGAATAGTACTTTCTTGTGCCGTTTTGAGCATATTCTCTCTTTTTCAGTTCGTCTACAAGTTTGTCATAGTAGTTGCCAAGATAGTGCTTCATATTGGGGGATGCTTGCAATGCTTCAAGGGCAATATCCTTGTCAAGTGACATATAAAAATCAAATGCAAGGTTGTATCTCTCGCTATAATTTTTCAATTTCTCGCCACTATAACCGTGCTCTTTTTCATATTCACGTTGCTTTTCTTCCTCCTTGAGCCTATTGGTTTCTTGATCTTTCAAGTATTTTTCAATATCTTTCTGCCTTTGCTTTTGATATTTCAACTCCTTTTCATCAACGTTGTTGTTGTATTTGGTGTACTTTGCAACAATTGCATCTCTATCCTCTTTCAACTCTGCAATTTTATCCTTCAACTCGCTAGCGTATTTCAAGTCAAGTTCTTCCATAGCCTTTTCTCTCTCTGCCGAAAGAGCGTCCATCTCCTTGTTGAGCCCATCAATAGTTGCCATATATGCGTCCTCAACTTCTTGCTCAGTTCGTGCTTCGTCTGCCGTGATCTCATCAATGAGCCCGGACAAAACACTCCCCCTTGCCATACCACGTTTGACGCTGTCGTTCTTCTGTTGCTTTCGCTTTTCTGCATAAACAGCATCAATCTCCTTGTCCTTTTCAGCCTTCTTCTCCGTTGCAGACAACATATCTTTTTCAAAACCACTCATCTTTGACGAGTATTTGTTTTCTGCCTTGCCCACATCGGTCGCTTTCTTTGAGTCAATCTCTGTTGTTGCTCTGTTTTCAATTGATTCATCACTTTCAGGTGTGTACTCAATTTTTTCAAGCCCCAAAGTGGGTGGGAAAAGTGCATCAAGGTCAAT
>JAZRGC010000104.1:0-5622 GCA_045643985.1 Clostridia bacterium | reverse complement strand
AACAAAGTTATTATAAAATGTATTGGACATAATTGCAATGGCTTTTGACAAGATTTTTGAAAGTTGTGAATTTGATCAAATCTGCCGTACCCTGTATGGTGATTTTTCCCATGAAAGAAAGGAGTCATACAAACTTTTGAGAGAAATGCACAAAAAGGGCATCGGCATTGAGCCTGACGGATTTTATTCTGCATCAGGTCGCATTGAAATAGTGGGCAATCACACCGACCATAACGGTGGCAAAGTCCTTTGCTCGGCAGTGACAATTGACACTCTCGGCGCAGTTTCCAAACGTGATGACGGCTTGATTTTGGTCAAGTCAAAAGGCTATCCAATCATCAAAGTTTCAGTCAATGACATTGGTTTCAAAATGGGAGAAGTCGGCACGTCCAATGCAATCATCAAAGGTATTCTTGCATACTTCAAAGGTGCAGGGGCAAAAGTGGGTGGCTTCAATGCCTACACTTCATCATCTGTGCCCAAAGGAAGTGGGGTGTCATCATCAAGCGCATTTGAACTTCTCATTGCAGAAATTCTCAACTCACTCTACAATGATGGACAACTTGATGAAGTGTTCAAAGCCAAGGCATCGCAATATGCAGAGTGCGCCTATTTTGGCAAACCTTGTGGGCTTATGGACCAAAGTGCAATATCCCTTGGTGGCGTAAATATGATTGATTTTGGCTCATTTGAAAACCCTGTCATAAGCAGAGCAAAATGGGCATTTGATGACCTTGACATCTATGTTATTGCAACAGGTGGCGACCATTGCGACTTGACCGATGACTATGCAGCAATCCCCAAGGAAATGCGAGATGTTGCACGTCTTCTTGGTGGCAAAATTCTTGTGGATGTTGCCCCTGAAAAATTCTTCAATGAAAAGGACAATCTCAAAGGCAAAGTCAGTGATAGAGCCATACTGAGAGCCGAGCATTTCTATGAAGAAAATAGGCGTGTCGAAAAGGCATACAAAGCAATTGTAGATGGCGATGAAAAGGTGTTTCTTGATATGGTCAATGAAAGTGGTTTGAGCAGTAGATACAAGTTGCAAAACCTCTATTCACCCAAGTCAAACTCACATCTCATCGAAGAAGCACTTGACAAAATTGAAGGGCTTGAAGGTGTTGTTGCCAAGCGTGTCCACGGTGGTGGATTTGCAGGTACAATTTTGGTTTTTGTCAAAAAAGGCAGTTCAAGCAGTGCAAATGAGCAATTTAAGTGCTTGTTTGGCGAAAATAACGTATTCAAACTTACGGTGCGTCCTTGTGGTGCAACCAAAGTTATATAGGAGTAGATTATGGCAAATCTTCTTTTGGCAATAGATCCTGTTGCTTTTAGAATAGGCAATGTTGAAGTGGCATGGTATGCAATTCTCATCGTACTTGGAATGATGACATCACTGACAATTGCTTTGACACAATGCAAGCGCATTGGGCTCACATCCGATGACGTGATTGAGTACTTTTTGTGGGTCATTCCCATTGCAGTTGTCATGGGCAGATTGATGTACACTTTTGTCCGTCCTGACGTCTATTTTGATCCCGATGTTTGGAGAGAAGATTCAACTCAAGCATTCATTGATATGATTGCTTTGTGGGATGGTGGCATAACCATTCTCGGTGGCATTCTCGGTGGATTTTTTGGTGTCATATTTTTCTCAATTCGTATGCGCAAGAAGATCAATTTTGGTCAAGCATTGGACCTTATTGTCCCCGTGCTTTTGGTGGGACAACTTTTTGGCAGAGTGGGCAACTTTATCAACCAAGAAGCCTTTGGCAAGCCTGCATCACTTTTGGGCATTCCTGAAAAATTCCCCTTTGCAATTTTCATTGATAGACCAAGTGGAGTTGAAGCAGAATATAGAGATATTGTCTATGCAAATATGAATCAAGTTGGCCCTGACGGCAACATCGGTGGTTGGTTTGCAGCAACATTCTTTTATGAAATGTGTTGGAATGCAGTTGGCGCAACAATCGCATTTGTCATTTGGAGAAAGAACAAAAAATATCCCGGCATCCTTGCATTCTTCTATCTTTTCTGGTACTTCCTTGGCAGAGCACTCCTTGAATACGTACGTATCGATGCAGTGCCCGTGACACAAACACTTTGCTTTGTTGTTGCACCTATTGCAGTTGTCCTTGGTGTCATTTACATTTTGTTCAGAGAAAATCGCATAGCATTCAAGAAAGTCAACAAAGCAGTCCTTGATGGCAGTGTTGAAAGCGTGGTTTTGTCAAAGTGGGAAATTGACAACTACAACTTTACTGCAAAACTTTACAACAAGCCCAACAAATCCCTTTGCTGGCTTTATGGTGAAACAGAGTTTGCTCTTGCAGAAGGATTGACTCCTGCATCAAAGGAAACACTTCAAGAATATAAAAAGGAATTGAAGGAGCAAGAAAAGGCACTTGCCCTTGAAGAAAAAGCCAAAAACAAGGAAGAATGGCAAAACAGATGGCAAAAGGTCAAGGATTTCTTCCAAGGCAAGAAAGGCAAAGATGCCCCCGAAGAAACAACAAAAGAAGCAGATGAAATAGACAATGATGCCGAAGGTGTGGAAAATGCCGTTGACAATATAGAAGACGACAAAGACCAATCTGCCGACACAATAGAACACAACGACAATGAACCCAGTGACATAGTCACTGACAACCAATAATAGACCAATAATAGAAGGTGGATTATGAAAAGAAATTTGACAATGCTCACAGACCTTTATCAACTCACAATGATAAACGGCTATTATCAATGTGGCGCAAAAAATCAAATGGCTTGTTTTGACTTGTTTTACCGTGGCTCAAACGGATATTCATATGCAATCGCAGCAGGTCTTGAACAGGCGATTGATTATATAGAAAACCTTCATTTTGACGATGAAGACATTGATTATCTTCGTTCTCTCAACATATTTGGCGAAGATTTTCTTGATGAACTCAAAGGTTTCCGTTTTACAGGTTCAATGAAGGCAGTGCCCGAAGGCACACTCATTTTCCCCAACGAGCCTATCCTTACAGTTGTTGCACCAATGTTTGAAGCACAACTTGTTGAAACTGCGCTCCTTAATCTCATCAATCATCAAACACTCATTGCAACCACTGCATCACGTCTTACAGAATGCACAAAGGCAAACATCTCAGAGTTTGGACTCAGGAGAGCACAAGGCCCAGATGCAGGCTTGTATGGCGCAAGAGCAGCATACATTGGTGGATGCAGATCAACATCAAACGTCCTTGCAGGACAAATGTTTGGCATCGACATCAAAGGCACACACTCACACAGTTGGGTTATGTCATTCCCTACAGAGTTGGATGCATTTGAAGCCTATGCAAAAGTCTATCCCGACAACTGCTTGCTCCTTGTGGACACCTATGACACATTAAAGAGTGGTGTGCCCAATGCAATCAAAGTGTTCAAGAAGTTGAGAGAAAATGGTCACAAGCCCCTTGGCATTCGTCTTGACAGTGGCGACCTTGCATATCTCAGCAGAGAAGCAAGAAAAATGCTTGACGATGCGGGATTTGCAGAAGCCAAGATATTTGTGTCCAACGATATTGATGAAAAAGTTCTCCTTGCCCTTGCTCAACAAGATGCAAAGATTGACGTCTATGGTATTGGCACAAAACTCATCACATCGTTCAACAATGCAGCCCTTGGTGGCGTTTATAAACTGTCTGCCATCGAAGATGAAAAGGGCAATATGACACCAAAAATCAAGGTGAGCAACAGCCCCGGCAAGACAACCAACCCCGGTGTGAAAAAGATTGTCCGTATCTACACTGACGGCATGGCAATGGCAGACCTTATTTGCCTTGAAGATGACACCTTTGACACATCAAAGCCCTTGACAATCTTCCACCCTGAACAAACCTACAAAAAGACCACATTTGACAACTACGAAGTCAAGGAACTTATGGTTGACGTGTTTAAGGACGGAAAACTTGTGTACAACAAGCCAAACCTTGTAGAAATTGGCAAGCACTGCGACAAGAGCAAAGGGGAATTCTTCCCAGAATATAGACGTGTTGTCAACACACAAGAATACAAGGTTGACCTCAGTGAAAACTTGTGGAATTTGAAACACAAACTCCTTGGAAGCAGACATTGATTTCAATCGGCAAAATCAATCATTTATCATCAAAAAATCTCAAAATTTTCAATTCTCTCTCAGTCATAATTGAGAGAGAATTTTTTTTGGAGAATGATATGAAAAAGTCAAAACAAAATGAAAGATTTGCCATTGAAAAGAAAGGGTACAACAAAGAGGATGTGGAGAGATTTATTGTTGAAGAAAATGCAAGAAATGAAAAAATCCACTGCGAGCAACGTGAAAGAATTGACACCCTTATTGAAGAAAATTTGGCATTGAAAGAACTTGTCAAAGAGTACAAAAGCAAGGAAGATAAAATTGCTGAAGCAATCATTGTTGCAAGGGAAAATGCAGACAAAATGACTGCCGAAATCAAACTGCGCTATATGATGGAACTTGACAGATTGAATATGTTCAGAGCCAAGTGGACAGGGGTGTATGATGAGTTGAAAGAGAGATATGGATTTGACGGAGATGCCTTGAATGTTGAAAGTGTTGCCCTATCAACAAAACTTGAGATTGAAAGATTTTTGCAACGAGATTTTTCACTGTCAAAGGGAGATGACGATATGTCGGCAGAAAGGTCATTCAGGCTTGAAGCAGACAGGTTGTCCAAGATGAACGGTGGTGTTGTTGAACTGAAAAACAGGCTTGTCGAAGCAATGAAAAATGACAAAGTTGCATCATCAATTGAACAATGATTGTGTCAAAACATAGTTTTTAGACAATAAATTGCAGTTGATAAACACTTGATTGTGCAAAAATGCAAAAATAAAAGGAACGTCAATGCGTTCCTTTTTTTGTGTTGAGCAATGTTTAGTTTTGGTCGGGTGTACGTGAGATTGACTTCAATGTGTACACCATATAGTCATCGTTGTCAATAGGTTCTTTGAAGCGAATGAGCACGTGTTTGAGATCCCATCCGTCAACCTTTACGGGTGACTCTGAATAATAGAGAATTTGTGATGCGCCATTGACCAATGTTTGACGTGAGAGATGGAGCACGTTGCACTTTGTTGTTGTGTTTTCTCCCCAAGTGATTTCTTCTGTATTGTTGCTTGAAACAGTGAGTCTTGCAAGTTCATTTTCGGTGGCAAGAGGCACGTTGAAACTAAATGATGCGCTGAATGAGTGCATTGCACGAATCAGTTGGTGGATTTGGTTGTTGTCGTAGTAAGGTGAGGCAAGTTTGATTTCGCCTTCATCTCTTGCGCCATATTCCACTTTGGTGTATTTGAAATATTTGCCTTCATACTTGCCAGAAATGACATTATTGTATGCCACTTTGCCATTTTCAATGACAGGGTGGTTTGTGTATGATGCGATAGGCACAAAAAGACTTGCTCCATTTGTCTTTTGCATATAGCAAGCAGTTTCGTGGACAGCACCTTCAATCTCAAGGGTTGACTTGATGATGTAGCCTTCCTTGACGTCATTGAGTGTCATATCGCCAATGGTGATTGTTGATGCATCGTTGCGAATGATTTCAACGGTGTATGTGCCAGTTTGTTCGTTGCCGACTACATCGTACACGT
>JAZRGC010000103.1:0-5017 GCA_045643985.1 Clostridia bacterium | reverse complement strand
GTGGGGACATCATCTACAAATCCCCCACCGATATGGGTGTCAATATGATCAAGGATTGTATCATTGATGATGAGGCCTGTGTTGAAGCATCAAAACAAGAGGTTTTGAGAAGATACTATAAGTCAAGATGTGACTACAAGAATGGTCAAGGCACAAAGGGCACAATCGAAAGGCTTCGTGCACTTATGGCACGTCTGCAAGTGTCTGCAAATGACCGAAAAGTGATTGAAGTTGCACGTGAGAAAAATGAAAAAACAGGTGGCAAAGGCGCAGTGGCAATCGAATTGCCTGACGGACAAATCGTCACAGGAAGAAACACAAAGATGATGTCAGCAACATCTGCAGCAGTGTTCAATGCAGTAAAGACCCTTGCCAAAATTGATGACGACATTGATCTCATTGTGCCAATGGTCATTGAGCCTATCATCAAACTCAAATCAAACGTACTCAAAGAAAAGCATACACCACTGTCACTTGAAGAAGCACTCCTTGCACTTTCAGTGTGTGTTGCCACCAACCCACTTGCAGCAAAAGCAGTCAAAAAACTTGAAGCCCTTGCTGGATGTGAAGTGCACTCATCTCATATGCTTTTCAAGGCAGATGAAAATCCTTTGCGAAAACTTGGCATGTATCTCACTTGCGAGCCAGAGTTTCTTGACAACGATCTTTTCATCAACTGACAAATTGGCAATTTTAGCGCAAAAAGAACTTTACAATGATGTTTTTACTATGTAAAACCCTCATTTATAAAAATAAAAATCTACGGTAAACCCGAAATATAGGAGATGTGAATATGCAAGTCAAACAAAGAAACGAAATTGACAACAAGTTCAAATGGCATCTTGAAGACATTTTTCCCACCAACGAAGCATGGGAAGAATGCTTTTTTGCAACAGAGGAATTGCTTCCTCAAATCTCAAAGTACAATGGCAATCTCAAAGATGATGAAACCATTCTTGAATGCCTTTTGCTTGGCACAAAAATAGAACACGAACTCTCACGTCTTTATCAATTTGCACGTATGCATCGTGATGAAGATTCAAGAGAAACCATCTATCAAGGCATGACTGACAGAGCAGAAATGCTCCTTGTAAAATTCAGCGCAATGTCATCATTCCTTTCACCTGAACTCACTGAACTTCCTGTTGAAAAACTTGAAGCATTGAAAAATGACAAGAGATTTGCAGACTACTCAGTGACTTTTGAACATCTCATTCGCAACAAGAATATCATCCTTTCAAAGAAGGAAGAAAAACTTCTCAGCGAAATGCGCCTTTTCTCAGGCAATGCACAAGAAGTCTTTACAATGTTTGACAATGCAGACGTCAAATTCCAACCCATCGAAAACGAAAAGGGTGAAAAGATTGAAATGAGCCACCATGTCTATTCAATGATGCTCCAAAGCCCTGATCAAGAAATGAGAAGAAAGGCATTTGAAAGTATGTTTACAGCATACAAGGACTACATCAACACCCTTGCCACCAACTATGCAGGCAACGTGAAGAAGAACTGGTTCTTTGCAAAGATACGTGGTTTCAAAACAGCACTTGACTATTCAATGTATGGCGAAAACGTTCCTTCAACTTGCTATAAGCAACTTCTTGAAGCAGTTGACAAAGGCACAAAGACCTTGCACCGTTATATTGCACTTCGCAAGCGCATTCTCGGCATTGATCTCAATATGTATGACCTTCATATGCCCATCATCAAGGAACAAAACCTTGCACTTCCTTATGACAAAGCAGTTGACACAGTAAAGGAAGCCTTGAAGGTTATGGGCAAGGAATACAGCGACATCTTGGCATCTGCATTTACAGATGGTTGGGTGGACGTCTATGAAAACAAGGGCAAAAAGAGCGGCGCATACAGTTGGGGTTGCTACGGTGTGCACCCGTTTGTGCTCCTCAACTATCACGAAACAACACACGATATTTTCACAATCGCCCACGAACTTGGCCACGCACTTCACAGTTATTATTCCAATGCAAATCAATGTGAAGAAAAGGCAGGATACACAATCTTTGTTGCAGAAATCGCATCAACAGTCAACGAAGTATTGCTCTTGAAGCACCTTCTCAAAACTGCAACTGGCGAATTTAGAAAATATCTCCTTTCATACTACCTTGATATGTTCAGAACAACACTTTTCCGTCAAACAATGTTCTCGGAATTTGAAGTTGCTGCACATACTATGGTTGAAAGTGGTGTGCCTGTCACAGCAGACTCACTGTCAAATGCCTACTATGAACTGAACAAGAAATACTATGGAGAAGCAGTCAATCACAACGATCTCATCCGTTATGAATGGGCAAGAATCCCCCACTTCTACAGAAGTTATTATGTCTATAAGTATGCAACAGGCATCACAACAGCAGTGACAATTGCTGACAACATTCTCACATATGGCGAAGAATACTTTGAAAAGTATCGCAAATTCCTGTCAGCAGGTGGCTCACTTGCACCCCTTGACATCATTCGCCTTGCAGACGTTGACCTTGAAACTCCTGCACCTTATGAAAAGGCAATGAGCGAGTTTGAAAAAACATTGAAAGAACTTGAAGAACTTATCTAAAGCATTGACAATAATATTGCTTTTGGCAGTTGTGTTGACTTGTGTCGCTTGCAACAGTGTGAGCGACCTTGTCCCATCTGCCTATGGCGTGTATATCAACAGTGTAGTCGTTGACGAAAATGGCGTGTGCACTGTACGGCTTTCACGTGGCGAAACGGACTATCTTGTTGGAGAATCACAAATCAACGTTGCCATTTATGAAGAAGGCTTTTGGACACGTTATACCTATGACGTTTCATTTGACGGAAAAGCAATATTTAGTGCAGTGGAAGAAACTCTTGCCCAAGATGGCACATTGTTGAATGGGCAGGAATATTCCACTTTGAAAGTAATCTATGATTATGATACAATTTATAAGTCAATAAAGAGCGATGCAAAGCCCATAAAGGCAGACGGCAAATATTCGCACTTGTTTCAAGTGGAAAAAGCACCTTTCCATGCAAGTCTTGAAAGAGAATTGGCACGTCAGTCAGTGTGGTATGGCACGGCAATTGCAGGGGCAGTTGTGGTGTTGGCAATCGCCTTGACTTTGACTTATTTTAGAGGACATTATGGCAGAAAAAAAGAAAACTGAAAGACAAAATCTCAGAGCAATGCCTTCAAACGTTGATGCAGAGCAAAACGTTTTGGGTGCACTTCTCATTGACGACAAAATGGCAGACTTGATTATGCCCACTCTCCGTGAAGATGATTTCTTTGTGGCGCAAAATCGCATAATCTTTTCTGCAATGAGAGAACTTGTTGAGCACAGCCAACCCATTGACACGGTGTCTGTTGCAGACAAACTTGAAGTGCAAGGCAAACTTGATGAAGTTGGAAGCATCGAATATCTCAACTCACTTGCAATGGGAGTTGTCAGTTCAGCCAATGCAACGCACTATGCAGACATCATCAAGAGAGATTCATTGACACGTAAAGTTATTGGCGCAGGCAATGACATCCTTGAATATGCTTACAGTTGTGAGGAAGGCTCAGATGCACTGAGCAAGGCAGAGCAACTTATCTTCAAAATCGCAGAAGAAAAGACAGACAGAGCACTTGTCAAGGCAACCGAAGCCCTTGCAGAAGCAATGAAGGCAATCCAAGATGCACAATCAGGCAACACTCCTTCAAATATTGTTTACACTGGTTTTAATCAATTTGATAGAAAAACCAAAGGCTTGAAGCCCGGCGATTTTGTCATTCTTGCTGCTCGTCCCGGTGTTGGTAAAACTGCATTTGCATTGAACATTGCAGCCAACTGCTTGTTGAAGGACAAGACTGTTGCAATCTTCAATATGGAAATGACTGCTGCATCACTTGTCAAACGTATGCTTGCTTATCTTTCAGGTGTCACCTTTGAAAGTATGGACATAAGAGGACAACTCAGTGACGGAGATGCAAGCAAACTCTACAATGCTTACACAGTGCTTCTTAGCAAGAATTTGTACATAGACGACTACTCAATGAATCATCCATCGGACATCCTTTCAAAGTGCCGTAGGCTCAAGAGAGAAGTTGGTCTTGATCTTGTCATCGTTGACTACTTGCAACTTATGGAAGCAGATTCAAGAGGCAGATCAGAGTCAAGACAAAATGACGTCAGCACAATGTCACGTCAATTGAAGGTGTATGCCAAGGAACTTGGTGTGCCAATCCTTGCCTTGTCACAAATGTGACGTGGCGCAGAAAAAGAAGGCAGAGCCCCTCAACTGAGCGGCCTTCGTGACTCAGGCGCAATCGAACAAGACGCAGACGTTGTCATGTTCTTGCATGATCCAAGCAAGGTTGACCCCAATATGCCCAAAGACAGAGTTCAACTGCTCATAAGAAAGAACAGAAGTGGCTCTATGGGTGATTTGGTGCTCCACTGGGAAGGCAACACAACCACCTTTGTGGAAGTGGAAGACAATGGCGCATTTGCAGACAATCCTTCAACCATTGCCAATGTGGATATGGAAGAAATGAAGGTAGTACGTGGTCAACACGGTCCATTGCCCTTTGACCAAGTTGCAGGAGATCTTGAAGCCATCAAGAATGCAGTTGTAATGGATGAAGACGCTGAATACAATGACGATGACGATCTTATCCCTGTGGGCAGACCAGGAGATGAAGACCTTCCTTTCTAACAAAAATACATAAATGAGCAAGCCAATGTGCTTGCTCTTTTTTTTGCAAAAAATCATTGAGTGAAAGAAAACAACATATATATAAATATGTTTGTTGATGAATTGAAACTGAAACTAAAAATCCAAGACATATGCTCATATTCTGTCAGTGTATTTGACAACAAATTTGTCCTTTTAGAAGGTGTGAAAAACATCGTTTTTTCAAGCGATGACAGGATGAAATTTCGTGTGAAAAAACATCTTGTTGCCATTGACGGAAAGGGATTGAAACTTGTTGAAATAGGGGACGGAAACGCCTTGCTTTCAGGGGAAATAGTTGGGGTGACATATGAATAAA
>JAZRGC010000102.1:0-6364 GCA_045643985.1 Clostridia bacterium | reverse complement strand
TTTTGACACATTTAGGTAGTATTATTCGTCATTTTTCTCTTTCTTGTCATCTCTTTCATTGCCATCGACAAATTCGTCATTGTTTTCAATTGATGACAAATGTGTCTTCGATTCCAAAGATGAAATTAAGTCTGTCAAACTTTGTCTTTGATGTGGAATATCTTTTCCCAGTGGAGAAAGGGATACAATTGCAAGCAAAAGGGAAATACTACCCAAAACAATATAATATGTTTTCAGTGGTGTAAAGAAGGCTGTTGTGAGCAAAATGACACCCGAAAAGAGCAGTCCTTTAAAATTGCTTTTTGACATAAAAATTGCAGGAATATCTGCCAATTTAAATGTGCGTTTTTTTGTCAAATCAGGAAGCAAATTATGTCTTTTTAGCAATTTGTAAATTTGCTTAATTTTGACAATTTTTATATAAATTCCATAGGACTCTAAAAGGCGCAAAGCACGCCTTTCTATGCCTCTTGCAAATAGAAATACGTTGTGTTTTTCGCATTTTTTAGCAGTTGAATAAATGCCTGCCATATCATTGATTGTCACGTTGCCAAACTTAAAATTTACGTAAAAAAGGGCATTTTCCACGGAAATATAGTTGAAACCACTCTCAAATTCATTATTTTTTAGAATAGTTTTCAAATTTTCCACCAAAAATGATGGTCCACGGATTGACAATTCAAGTGCCAACCTATCATATGCATAAGGTGCTCCTTCTCTTCTTCTCAAAGCGACTGCAATGACGATATAAAACCCTTCAATTGCAACGGAAATTATGATTGCAACTGAAACGTTTTCACATATTAAACCTGCCCACACAAAAGTGAGAAATAATAGTACAATTCCAATAGTAATAAGGTCAGTTGTTTTTGTCACATTTAGAGTCTTTACACAAAGAAATTTTTTATGCTAAAAATACGTTTTTTGTGGATTAAAATTCTTGTGAAGTAGTCGAGAAATAAGAAAGTATTCTCATATGCAATTTCAAGCATTTGTTCATATGTAATATATTTTATATTAGAATTGATTTTGCTATTGAAATTTTGAGATTTTTTGGTATAATATATAATATGAAAACAGTTGTATTTGGTGGAGCATTTGATCCACCACACCTTGAGCATAGTCGTTTGACCAAATTTGCTTGCAAATTTTTGGGTGCAGAACGTCTTATAATAGTGACAACTCACAATCCTCCACACAAAAGTGGTGGCAGTTTGGCATTTGAGCACAGGGTACAACTTGCAAAAATAGCATTTGCCGACTGCGCTCCCGTTGTTATCGTGGATGAAATTGAACAACAACGAGCACTTGATGGTTGTCAATACAACTATACCAGCGATGTTTTGCCCATTTTGAAAGCAAAATACGGCGACATTGTATATCTTATCGGTGGCGACAGTGTAGAGCACTTTGACACTTGGCACAAGCCCGAAGATGTCGCCAAGGTTTGTCCAATTGCAGTTGTAGGGCGTGCAGGATATCACAATATTGATGAAAAAATCGACATTCTAACCAATCGTTTTGGTGGAGAGTTTATCCGTATTGACTTTGATGGGCAGGATGTTGCATCATCAACAATCAAGGCAAAACTTCTGCTTGGAATCAAGCCTGAAGGAATACTGGATGACGTGTATGACTACTTGACAAAAAACAAGTTGTTTGACAAATACAAGCCTTGGCTTGAGAAACTTGAACAATATCAATCGCCAGAATTGTTCAACCACACAAAAAACGTGGTTCTTAGAGCAGTGCACCTTAATTCTTTGCACAATCTCAAACAAGATTTTGACAAAGTATTTGTATCGGCACTTCTTCATGACAATGCAAAGGAAAGGTTGTCTTTGGATGGTCTAAATGTGCCAAAAGACTCAGTTGGAACGTCAGTTTTGCACCAATTCTTAGGGACAGAAAAGGCAAAACGTGATTTTGGCATTGATGACAAAGACATTCTTGATGCAATAAGTGTGCACACTACTGCATGCAAGAATATGACTACATTGCAAAAACTTATTTATACGGCAGACAGCACATCTTATGATAGGGAATATTCGCCAATTCCGGAACTGCGAGAAGTTGGTGACAAAGATTTCCACGAAGGTTTTTTTGCAGTGCTTAGATACACTCATAACAAACTTTTGAAAAATGGAAAATCCATTTACCCACTTACGCTTGATGCTGTAAATCAATACTTGTAATTTCATCGCACACAATGTGCAAATAGGAGAAATATGGAATCTAATCAACTCAAAAACTTAATTTGTAAAGAACTTGATGAACGTAGAGCAGTTGACATCACTGTCCTCAATGTGGAACATCTCACTGTTGTTGCAGACTATTTTATCATCTGCACAGGCAAGTCAAATCGTCAAGTAAAAGCCCTTGCCGAATATCTTGAAGACACCCTTGACAAAAATCATCAAGTCAAGTGCTTGCGAATGGACGGTGTCCAAGAAGGCAAGTGGGTGGTCCTTGACTACGGTGGGGTAATTGTCCACATCTTCAACGATGACACTCGTATGTTCTACTGCCTTGAAAAACTTTGGACAGACGGCGACAACGTTGAATTTTACAAAGGCGAATAGTCAACATTTATTGCTTTGCAATAATCTTTAATTAGTTGAGCATATTCTTGAGAATGCAACGTCAAACCCTTGTTGCTTTCTCAAGGAGTTGTGCTTTGTCCTCATCTTGTACGTTGTCCATAGCACGGAAAAGTTCCATATCATAGGACACTATGACGTGTTCTGGCGATAGATCAAGATTTTCTGCAACCATCGTTTTGATGTCTTGCAAGAGATTTTGCTTTTCTTTGTAAGAAAAGATGGGGCCAGTGAGCACTGCAATGACCACGTATCCATTGTGGTCAAAAGTTCGCACTGCAACAATTTGTTCAAAACTGAGAGCAACTGCTTCGGCAATATTTGCCTGTGATTGAATTGTAAGCATAATTCAAGTGTTGCCGATTCGATGAAAAGTATGCAAGACTATTTGTTTTGGACAATAGGAAATTAAAACAAACATTGTTTTAGTTGCCTAATTGTTGACATTGCTCAAAGAAAATAATAAAATGACAATGCTTCGGGGCAGGGTGAAAGTCCCTACCGGTGGTAAAGTCCACGACCACGCATGCGTGCTGATGAGGTGAAATTCCTCAACCGACGGTAAAGTCCGGATGAAAGGAGCGATTTTGTTTCCCCCGAGAATAATTCTTGGGTTTTTTATTGCCCAAAAGGATATTCTTATGACAGAAAAAGACCAATTGACGAATCTAGATCTAGATGCAGAGTTGGATTCAACTCAACTAGAAGATTGCAAAAATGAGGAAAAACCTTCCAACAAAAAGGTTCTTGCAAGAAAAAAAGGCATACCCACAAGAAAACTTTGTGGTATGGCAGTGCTTACGGCTCTTGCAGTAGTTTTGGCTTGCACAGTACATATCCCATACTTTGGCGCAGCATTCCTTGAATATTCACCTAGTGACGTGCCTGTGCTCATCGCATCATTTATGTATGGCCCTGTTTGGGGATTGGTTGTCACTGCAATTGTATCTTTGATACAAGGATTGACAGTCAGTGCAGGCAGTGGTTGGATTGGCATTGCAATGAACTTCTTGTCAACAGGCATCTTTGTGCTCAGTGCAGGGCTCATCTACAAATTCAAGCACGATATCAAAGGCGCAACAATAGGTCTTGTTGTAGGATTTGTATGTGGTGTTGTCAGTATGATTCTTTGGAACATCCTTGTGACACCTGTATTTATGAAAGTGCCAAGAGAAACCGTCCTTGCAATGATACCCACAGTATTTCTTCCTTTCAACTTGTTGAAATATGCAGGAAATGCAGCAATAACGTTCTCACTCTACAAGGCAACAGGCAAGTTTTTCAAATTTGCATTTGGCAAAGTGCCTGACAAGACCGTAGAAGACGAAGAAACAACCATTGAAGGAACTCACACATCAAAGAGTGTAAGCGACACCGAAGCCCTTGCAAAGCGCATTGCAGACACTTTAGAAGGTGGAGAAGTAATTCTGCTCAGTGGAGATCTTGGAGCAGGCAAAACAACCTTCACAAAAGGTTTGGCAAAGGCATTGGGCATTGAAGACGAAGTCACCAGCCCCACATTCACGATTATGAACGTGTATGAAAATGGCAAGTTCAAGTTGAATCATCTTGATATGTATCGCATCGAGCACGAAGATGATTTGTATGAACTTGGTGTTGAAGATGCCATGGGAGCAGACACTGTGACAGTGATTGAGTGGAACAAATTGACACTCACAGACAAAAAAATCATCAACATCGACATAACAACATCAAAAAACAAAAGAATATTTACGGTAAAGTATGAAAATCCTTGCAGTTGACACAACATCCACCATATTCACAGCAGTGCTGATTGATGATGACAAAACAATATCAACTTCATTTGAAGTTGGCAAGTCAGGTCATTCATCTCTCATTTTGCCTACCATCAGTGAACTTATGGATATGGGCGACACAAAACCTCAAGATCTTGACGGGGTTGCTGTTGTGGTAGGTCCGGGCTCATTTACAGGCATTCGCATTGGCGTGTCTGCCATAACTGCCATCGCTTACGGCACAAATGCAAAGCGAATTGCTGTCAACTCATTTGAACTTCTTGCATACAATAGAGAAAATGGCTTGTGCGCAATAGATGCCGGCCACGGACACACCTATGTTGCAAAGTTGGAAAACGGCAAAATCACATCAATGGATTTTGTTGAAGAAAAAGACAAGGATACATTGCCCAAAGATATGATCACTACAACTAGTTGTAGTGCAAATGAAATTCTTGACAAAGTAGTGCGCAAAAAGTGGGCACAAAACGAGTTTGTAAACGTATTTGAGCCTTTCTATATGCGCAAGTCACAAGCAGAGAGAAACAATGAGATTTGAACCACTGAAATACGAACATCTTGCTCAAATGGCAGAGATTGAAAAGGAAGCATTTGACACACCTTGGACTGTGGCAATGTTCATTCCGGAACTCTGTTCAAACGATGCATTCTATACAGTTGCAGTCCGTGGCGATGAAGTTTTGGGCTATGGTGGTTTTCACAAAGTCCTTGATGAAGGGCATATCACTAATATTGCAGTCAAAAGCACCGAAAGGGGCAAAGGCATAGGCAAATTTTTGATGGCAACACTCATCAGCAAGGCAAGAGAGCAAGGCGTCGAGCATATGACACTTGAAGTGAATGTCAACAATGCACGAGCAATTCACCTATACGAAAGTTATGGCTTTAAAGGAGCAGGCGTACGAAAGAAGTATTACAACGGACGTGACGATGCCCTGATAATGTGGCTTGACGTATAGGAGGAGCAAATAAACTATAAAGTTGTTGGCAAAGGCATAAAAGTAGTATTTTTACATGGCTGGGGCGGTGACGCTTCTGCCTTTTTATTTATCGCAGAAAAGTTTCAAGATTTTTGCAAAAGTATTGTTGTAGATTTCAACGGATTTGGTTCAACACCAGAGCCCACAAGACCTTATACCATAGGCGATTATGCAGGGGAAGTCTTGTCGGTTTTGGAGAAGGAGTGCATCGACAATGCAATCATTGTAGGGCACTCATTTGGTGGCAGAGTGGCAATGGAAATCACTGCCAAATTTCCTGATGTCGTAAAAGGATTGGTGCTTGTTGACAGTGCAGGATTGAAACCACGAAGAAAACCGTCTTATTATATCAAAATTGCAATACATAAGTTGCTCAAAAAATTTGGTATGACAGGGTTGAAAGGCTCAAAAGACTATCAAGTTCTTTCATTAATAATGAAAGAAACTTTCAAAAATGTAGTTGGATATGACCAAACTTGCTTGTTGAAAGACATCAAAGTGCCCACTGCAATTTTTTGGGGCAAGGATGACAAAGACACGCCTTTTTATATGGCAAAAAAGTTGAAAAAAGGCATAGCCAACAGTGAGTTGTTTATCCTTCAAGGTGGGCACTATGCCTATGTTGATGATCTTTACAAGTTTGAGAGCATATTGTCGGCTTTTATTGTGCAGGTGGGGGAACAATGTTTATAAGAGGGGATTGGTTTTTTGTGTTGCTGTCATTGTTGACGGCAGGTTTTATGGCAAAGCCGTATATGTATGTAATTCAACAAGACAACTATCGGCTTAAAGGTGTTTTCAAAAGTAAATCAATCAGGTCTGCATTTATGGTGGATTTGATTACAATGTTGATATTTTCAGGCATTTTCATATTGGCAAGTTTCTTGCATTCTCGTGCCTTTTGGGGATTTCTCATAGGAATGTTTTTCTACATTGCAGAGATTGTCCTATATTTTGTCGAAGATGGTGACAAGAAAAAACCATTGAAATACACAAAAAGAGCAGT
>JAZRGC010000101.1:0-2077 GCA_045643985.1 Clostridia bacterium | reverse complement strand
AAGAAGGATGCAGAAAAGGAAAGGAAAAGAGAAGACAAACTGCAAGCAAAATATCAAAAAGAGCAATCCAAAGCATCAAAAGAAACCGAAGAAAATTTCAATGATTTGCAGGAATTGTCAAATCAATCAAACATATAGACAAGCGCAATGCTTGTCTTTTTATTTTGACTATTTTGACAAATGTTGCTAAAATAATCCTATAAGGAAATGTAGTTATGAAATGTATTGTATTTGATTTGGACAACACACTGTGCAAAATAGGCAAGGAAATTTTGCCAAGCACTGTCGCTATGCTCAAAGCACTTGAAGACAAGGGCAACCAAATTTGCATATGCTCAGGGAAGCCCACTTTTTACCTTGTTGGAATGTTTCGACAAGTTGGACTGAAAAATCCCATATTCATTGGCGAAACAGGTGGTGTCATTCAGTTTGGCGTGGATTTGCCACCAAAGAAGTACTGTGTCATCACTGAAAAGCAGGACACTGTGCGCAAATTGAAAGAATTGCGCACCGACCTTGAAAACAAGTTTGGCGACAGAGTATGGTTTCAACCCAACGAGATTGAAATGACTGCATTCCCCCACGATATGGAATTATTTGACCAAATTCAAGCAGTCATTGATGAAAAGGATATTGCCGATGCAGTTGTCTATCGTCAAGTGGATTGCTTTGACATTGTGCCAAGTGATGTAAGCAAGTCAAAAGGGCTTGAATATCTTGCCGACCTATTGGGGCTTGATAGAGAAGACTTTATTGCAGTGGGTGACGGCATAAATGACTATCCTATGTTTGAATATGCAGGGCTATCCTTGGGGGTAAATGTGAAAGACGAAAGCAAGGTTGACCTTAATTTTGACAATGTTGATTGTGCCATTGAATATCTGTTGAAATAAAGAACAAAAATGCATAATTTGACTATTGACTATCAGCCCATCTTGGATTAAAATAAAAGTGTTATATGCCAATATGATAGACAAACACCTTGGAGGGATAAAAATGGCAGAAGTAAATATGAAGCACGCAAAAAAAGTTTATGCGACACTCATCAAAACAATGGATGCACAAAAGCTCAACTACGACAAATTGGAAGAAGACCTTTCAATCCGTAGTGGCTTCAACACAGAAGATTTTCCTGTGGAATTCCTCATTATAGTTGACACCCAAAGAGAACTGGTCAGATTTTTGTCAAGGCTTCCTTTCAATATGTCTGATGACAAGAAAATCGAAGGTGCCATTGCCACTTGCGTCGCAAACAAAAGCATCGTTGACGGAACCTTTGATTATGACGTTTCCACTGGCGAAGTGTTGTTCAGATTGTCAACAAGTTTCAAGGGCGAAGCTGATATAACAAAAGAAATAATTGAATATATAATGTTGGTTTCAGTTGCAACCATCGACAGATACAATGACCTATATTTTATGCTTTCAAAAGGAAACATAACCCTTTCAGAATTCATTGCAAAGGTCAATGCTTAACACAGCACTGAGTCTTATATCCGCCGAGAAATCGGCGGATTTTTTATTGCAAAATAATATTGTGCAAAGTTTAGGTCAGTGTTATAATATGGTCGTATGGTGATATTATGATAAACAAGGATATTGCAAAAAAACAGAAGCCCGAAAAGATTGCAACCAAAAGGCTGACAATGAAGGAAATTTGTGGCGCAGATTTGATGGATATGGTTGACATATTTTCAAGAGAAGAAGTGTCAGCAACTTATATGTTGCCCGTCTTCAACTGCCAAGAAGATAAGGAACTTCTTTTCCACAAATTTGTTGCATGGTCCAAGGACTACAAGAGATTTGTCTATGGTGTCTATCTTGGATGTGATTTGATTGGATTTGTCAATGATGTGGAAGTTGTGGATGACGAAATTGAGTTGGGTTTTGTCATCAATCCCGACTTTAAAGGGCAAGGATATGCAACAGAAGTGCTTGTTGCGTCAATAAATGCACTTTTAGATATGGGATATGGCACGGTGAAAACAGGTGTGTTTGTTGAAAACAAGGCAAGCATTCGTGTTATGGAAAAGGCAGGAATGACCAAAATAGATTATGAAGACCAAGTGTCCTACAA
>JAZRGC010000100.1:0-3405 GCA_045643985.1 Clostridia bacterium | reverse complement strand
CTTTCCTTCTTTTCGATGACTTTACTGCGAAGCATTTGCATTGCCACTTCTCTGTTTTGGATTTGGCTTCGTTCATTTTGGCAAGCAACGATAATGCCTGTGGGAAGGTGAGTTATACGGATTGCAGATTCTGTTTTGTTGACGTGTTGTCCACCTGCGCCGGAACTTCTATATGTGTCCACCTTCAAGTCTTCGGGACGGATTTCAATTTCGCCATCGTCAATGATTTCGGGCATAACTTCAAGTGATGCAAATGATGTATGTCTTCTTGCTTGTGAATCAAAGGGAGAAATTCTCACAAGTCTGTGGACACCCTTTTCTGCTTTGAGATAGCCATAAGCATTGTCCCCTTCAACACGGAATGTGACGCTCTTAAGCCCTGCTTCATCCCCTTGCAGACAGTCAAGTTCCACAAGTTTCCAACCTGTGCGCTCAACGTATCTTGAATACATACGATAAAGCATATCGCACCAATCTTGTGCCTCTGTGCCACCTGCACCTGCGTGGAGTGTAAGGATTGCATTGAGTCCGTCATACTTGCCTGAAAGCAATGTTTCAAGAGTAAGTTTTTCCACTTGTGATGTGAGCATCTCCACATTCTTTTGGAGAGCCATATCTTCTTCTTCACTTGCTTCAAGTTCTACAATGTCAACGATTTCAAGAGCGTCATCAAGGTCTTTCATAAGTTTTTCAAAACGTTCAAGTTTTGCCTTGATTTGACTGATTTCCTTTGACACTTTTTGTGCATTTTGCACGTCATTCCAAAAGCCGTCAGTGTTTTGTTCCTTTTCAAGTTCTTCAACTCTATTTCGCAAAACATCGGGTTTAATGCCGTCATATGCGCACTTTAACTCGGTTTTCAGTGATTTTATTTCATTTTTCTTGCCAAAATAATCCATAGTTTTTTACACCCAAATTTATTATTTTTTGCCACAGCAATTCTTATATTTCAATCCACTGCCACAAGGACAAGGGTCATTTCTGGCCACTTTTTGCTCGCTTGTAGAACTTTGTTTTGCTGCATTTGCAAGACGTCTTCTTGCCTCAGTTTGTCCGTCTTCCTTCTTTTGGACTTCAACCTTCAAAAGGAATTGTGCAGTTTCACAGTGGATGCTGTGAGTCATTTCTTCAAACATATCCCAACCTTCTTGACGGTATTCAAGAATGGGGTCACGTTGACCATAGCCACGGAGTCCAATACCTTCACGAAGGACGTCCATTGCATCGATATGATCCATCCATTTTGTGTCAACGAATTTAAGGAGCACAAAACGTTCAAACTCGCCAAAGTCAAAGCCTTCTTCCTTTGCCTTGGCAATCTTGTCTTCATAGTTTTTCAATGCAATGTCAAGGACTGCATCTTTCAACTTGTACACATCGTAACATGAGCAAAGTTCGGGTGTCATAAGATTTGTGCCGACAGGGATCATCTTTTGTTCAAGGGCATCGTTGAATGCTTTATAATCCCATGTTTGATAGTCATACTTGTAGTCGGCATGGTCACCAATGACTTCTTCTGCAAGGTCGTCAATCATATCAAGGATTTGATCGTGGATGTCAAGTCCGTCAAGGACTTTTCCCCTTTCCTTGTAGATGATTTCACGTTGAGCATTCATCACGTCATCGTAGGACAAAACTCTCTTTCTTATGGAGAAGTTTCTGCCTTCAACTTGCTTTTGTGCCCTTTCAATTTGCTTTGAAATGAGAGAGTTTGAAATAGGCTCATCTTCGGGGAAATTCATTGCCAAAGCAATGTTCTTGATTTTTTCGCCACCAAAGATACGTGCAATGTCATCTTCAAGTGAGATATAAAACACTGTTGAGCCGGGGTCGCCTTGACGTCCACTTCTACCACGAAGTTGGTTGTCAATACGTCTGCTTTCGTGTCTTTCTGTGCCGATTATGCGAAGTCCACCAAGAGCAACAACCTTTTCCTTTTCTTCATCACATTGCTTTTTGAATGCTTCATAGTGATGCTTGTAGGTCTTTTTGGCTTCTATGACTTTTTCATCCTCATATTCGTGAGGCGATGTTGCCATTTCGATGATATCCAAAGGATATCCGTCCTTTTCCATCTTTTGTTTTGCTTGGAAATCGGCATTGCCACCAAGCATAATATCTGTACCACGGCCTGCCATATTGGTTGAGATTGTAATCATGCCAACCTTGCCTGCTTGTGCAACGATTTCTGCTTCTTGTTTGTGGAGTTTTGCATTCAAAACATTGTGATGTATGCCCTTGCGCTTCAAAATTGCAGACAATTGCTCGGATTTTTCAACACTTGCTGTGCCCACAAGGACAGGTTGACCTGTTTCGTGGCATTTCAAAATGTCTTCAACAATTGCTGTAATCTTGCAAGATTCCTTTGTGTAAATCTTGTCATTTTCGTCAATTCTTTGTTTTGGTCTATTAGGGGGAATTTGCACAACGTCAAGGCTGTAAATTCCTTCAAACTCAGTTTCTTCGGTCTTTGCAGTGCCTGTCATACCACTAAGTTTGCTGTACATACGGAAGAAGTTTTGGAATGTGATTGTTGCAAGAGTTCTGTTTTCTCTGCGAATGGCCACTCTTTCCTTGGCTTCAATTGCTTGGTGCAGACCTACATTGTAGCGCCTGCCAATCATACCTCTGCCTGTAAACTCATCGACAATGAGCACTTCGCCATCGTTGACAATATAGTCACGATCTCTTTTCATCATATAGTGAGCACGGAGTGCTTGCTTGATGTGATGATAAAGGTCTGTGTTGTTGATGTCTGTGAGATTGTCAACCTTGAAGAATTTTTCTGCCTTCAACACACCTTCATCGGTGAGCATAATGGTCTTTTCCTTTTCTTCAATGGTAAAGTCATCCCCTTCGGTGACTGTACGTGCAAAGCCGTCTGCTTGCTTATAAAGTTCGCTTGACTTGCCACCTTGACCAGAAATGATAAGTGGTGTCCTTGCTTCGTCAATAAGGATTGAGTCAACTTCGTCAACAATTGCAAAGTTCAAGCCACGTTGAACTTTTTGACGCTTGCTTACTGCCATATTGTCACGAAGGAAGTCAAAGCCAAGTTCATTGTTGGTGCAATAGCAAATGTCGCAAAGGTATGCTTCTTGCTTTTGGTCAGGGCGCATATTGGGAGTGATGACGCCAACTGTCAAGCCAAGGAAACGATGGACTTTGCCCATCCATGCAGCATCACGCACTGCAAGATAGTCGTTGACTGTGACAATATGCACGCCTTTGCCTGTCAGGGCATTGAGATAACTTGGCAAGGTTGCAACAAGGGTTTTGCCTTCGCCAGTGCCCATTTCTGCAATACGTCCTTGATGAAGGGCAATACCACCCATAAGTTGAACAAAATATGGGCGCATGCCAAGAACACGGACTGCTGCTTCACGGACGGTTGCAAATGCTTCC
>JAZRGC010000099.1:0-13242 GCA_045643985.1 Clostridia bacterium | reverse complement strand
ACGTGGATGAAATAACTTTCGTAAGGCACTGTTGCTGTAAATGTCAATGCGCCGTTTTCAACTGTATGTGCAACAGGTTGTGCATCTTGTGAAAGTGTTGCATAAGGTGAGACATACACTTTGGTGTTGGCTGTGACTGTGATGTCTGACTTCACTTTGTAAAGGAAGGTGTTGATACGTTGTTGTTCAACATAGACGTCTGTCACGTTGTGTGCTTGATAGAGTCCTGCTTCTGCTGAATTTGCAGTAGGATTGTACACAAATGTCACAACACTTTGAGGTTGGATTGTGTATGTGATGCTCTTGTCGCCAATGACGATGTCTGCAGTTGCAGGATATGAGTCGAGAATATTACATGCTGTAATGACGATTGCGCCGTCTGCACGATAAAGTGCGCATGCAATGATTTCTGAGTCGTTTGAACTTTCAACACGGAGTGCCTTTGCATTTACGCCATTGACAGGGTATGCAAATTTGCTGACGTGTGCCATTGAGTAATATGCAGAGTTCTTGCTGTAAACATATTCGCCATCAATATAGTCCATATCCATGACACCGTAGCAGATGCTGCCGTTGTGTGTAGGTGTGCCGTCACTTCTAAGAACATAGTTCCAGAACATTGCACCATTTGAACCAAGGTTGATAGGATTAACCGTCACTTGTTGTGCTGCATATGAAAGGTTTCTTGCAAAGTCGTTGCTTCCTGAGTGCTCTGTGATTTCTGTAAGGAAGAGTTCCTTGTCAGGATAGATTTCGCTGTCGATAAGGCATGCTTCGGTATAGTCGCCACCATATCCGTGATATGCTGTGCCTGCAACGTACTTGCTTGCTTCTTCGTCTTCGTAAAGTTCTTCAAGATATGTGCCCACATTGTTCACGTTGTGATCCCAGCCCAAAATCTTGACTTGGTGATCCAATCTTTCAAGTTTTGGACCAAGTTTTTTGACGATGCTTGCTGCTTGCAAGCCGTCCATTTGCATTGTGGGGTATTTAAGAATGGGGACAAAAGGTTCATTGACCAATGACAAGTGTGTGATCTTGATGCCGTGTTTGCCGTATTCTTTGACGAATTTTACAAGATAATCTGCAAAGACGCCTTCATATTGTTCTTCGATGCTGCCACCAAGAAGGCTCTTTGAGTCCTTCATCCATGCAGGTGCTGACCAAGGCACTGCAATGATGTTGATGTTGGGGTTGAGTGCAACGATTTCCTTGAGGACTGCAATGATGTTTTTGTCGTGGTCAAGGTTGAAGTTGATCAAACCGGGGTCTTCTTCGCCAGCATTGGCAAGATCACAACATGTGAAGAACTTTTCTTCTTCAATATAGTCACTTGCACCGATAGGAACTCTGACAAAGTTGAATCTTGCGCCATTGGGCCCAAACAATTCATTGAGCATTTCCTTGCGGACATCCTCTGCGCCTTCTTGCATCAAAAGGTATGCTGATGAGTGTGTGAGTGATGCACCATAACCATAGAAGTTTTGATGTGTGCCTTCCAAATCAACACTGATCATTGTATTGTATGATGAGTCATCATAATCCACAAATTCAAGGGATGTATCTCTCATCATAAGTTTTGACATTGTGCCAGTTGTCACATAGACTTGTGCATAGTCATTGTTGCCAATGACAGGGGGTGTGTAGCCACCACCGTTGCCACCGTCACCATCACCATCACCATCTCCGTCAGGACCGGGACTGGGTGTGTCAGGGTTGCAAGCAGCAAATGCCAATACGCACATTGCGAGAACAAGCAACATTACAAGAACTTTGTAAATTTTGTTCATAATTTCCTCCGAAAATTAGTCAAAAAGCAGATTGCCTTCGTTGTCATAGACAGGCATATTGTCAAAGTCAAGAGCAACAAGTTGTGTTTCTTCTGTGCCTTCGCCTTCTACATAGAAAATGCTGTCTGCAATTTTGAGTTTCATAAACTTTTTCCCTTCAAAGTCGCAAATGCCTTCAAAGGTTGCGCTCATTGTGGGATAAACCTCATCTTCTCTTGCCAATCTAACTGTATTGAGTCTTATGCCAAGTTTGAATTGATTTTCAAATATTTTTTTGCCAAGGCGATACATTTTTGTATTGAAATCAAAGAATGTTTCAACACGTGTATCTCCAATTGCGACATAGTGTTTCTTGACCTTTTTGCCGTTTTCTTCTTCCTTGACACATTCAAATTTGAAGTCCACAAGTGATTCATTGGGGATTGAATCCACAATTTCTTCTCCTGCGACAAAGGTTATCTTTGAAAAGTCAAGTGAGAATGTACATTGGTCAGCAAAGTCGCCAATTGCAAAGAACACTGCACCACCTGCATTGACAAAACAGAGTTTGCCATCTTCAACACTTTCACGTGATTCAACAACACCCTTGAAGTCGTCCCCGTGGGTGATTGCATCTGTGGGAACACGCAATGTGATGTCGCCATTTTCCAATCCATTGAGTGCAGAAGGCAACTTTACACTGCCACCAAAGACAGATAAAGTTCCGTTTTCGACTTTTGCGCTGATTTCAACATTTTCAGGAATTTCGGGCAAAAGTGTATTTTCTGTTTCTGCATCAAAGAGGTTGATGAGATCAGTGTTGACATAGGCGCAAAGTTCGCCATCGTTGTAATAAACGTCTGATGAACCATAGCCTGCAAATTCGATTTCCTTTTCTTCATCACGACACACAAGGTGCACCAATGATTTTGGTCCAAGGTCTTCGACACTGATAAGTTCGGTGACGATTTTTGCAAAACCTTCTTGTTCCTCGCCCACTGCGATATGCTCAGGACGGATGCCAAGAGTTGCTTTGACACTTTCATTTTCGCCCACTTTGAGTTTGGCAAGTTGTTGCTTTGAGAGTGCAAACTTGACAAATCCTGCATCAACCACTGCGCCATCTTGGTCACGAGTGACTGTGCAATCAAAGAAGTTCATTTGGGGTGTGCCAATAAATCCTGCTGTAAACTTGTTTGCAGGGTGGTTGAAAAGTTGACGAGGTGAGCCAGATTGCATGACAACACCATCTTTCATGACGACAATTCTATCACCCATTGTCATTGCTTCCACTTGGTCGTGGGTGACATAGATGAACGTTGTGCCAAGTTTTCTGTGGAGTGCAGACAACTCTGCTCTCATCTTTGCACGAAGTTTTGCGTCAAGGTTTGAAAGGGGTTCATCAAGCAAAAATACGTCAGGCTCACGGACGATTGCTCTGCCGAGAGCAACTCTTTGTCTTTGACCACCTGAAAGGTTGGAGGGCTTTGCTTTGAGATAATCACTGAGGCCCAACATTTCTGCGATGGTTTCCACCTTTTCTTTGATGATTTCTTTGTCAACGCCTTTCATTCTAAGACCAAAGGAAATGTTGTCAGCAACTGACATATTTGGAAATAGTGCATAGTTTTGGAAAACCATGGAGATATTTCTGTCCTTTGGTTCAAGCAAGTTGACTCTGCGATCGCCAATGAAGATATCTCCGGAAGAAATATCTTCAAGGCCTGCTATCATTCTAAGAGTTGTTGACTTGCCACAACCGGAAGGTCCAACAAGCACAACAAACTCCTTGTCTTTAATATTGATGCAAACGTCTGAAACGGCTTTGACTTTGCCGTCATAAACTTTGCATACGTGGTTAAGTTTCAATCCTGCCATAATATTATCCCTTTACTGCTCCTGCCATTGTTCCACCAAGGATGTACTTCTGCAACAAGAAGAATACAAGCACCATAGGTGCAGACACCATAACTGCGCCTGCAAGCATGATAGGATACATTGTCACATATGATCCACCATTGTACATAAGCATACCGAGTGAAATTGCCAATGTATAGTTTTCTTCACTGTTCAAAACAATAAGTGGCCACAAGAAGTTGTTGTAGTTCCACATAAATGTTGTGATGCCTTGGACGATGAGCATAGGCTTTACGATAGGCATACAAATACGTGTGAAGATCTTAAATCTGCCTGCGCCGTCAATGACTGCTGCTTCTTCAATTTCCTTTTCAACTGCCATAAATTGGTGGCGCAGAAGGAATACGTTGTACACACTCATGATGAATCTGAATACCAATGCTGCCAACGTGTCAACCATTCCAAAATAGTTGATGATGAGGAAGTTGGGGATGAGCATGACACATCCGGGGATCATCATTGATGTAAGTGAAACCTTGAAGATCAAATCTCTGCCTGCAAACTTCATTCTTGCAAATGCGTATGCAGCAATTGAGTTGAGGAACAAGTTCAATGCTGTGTTCAAAGCACAGACAATGAGTGTGTTGAGAAGAACTTGAGGGATGTTGAGTTCGTTCCATGCTTGCACATAGTTGTCCCAGACAAATTCCAGTTCTCCACTGCCATTGAGAGGCAAAAGACTGAATGTGGGTGATGAGAATCCGTCAACCGTCTTCAGTGATGATGCCAACAACCAAAGGTAAGGAACGACAAAACAAAGTGTGATGAAGATCAACACTGCATAGATTGATCCTCTTTTTGCCATAGTAAGGACGTTGAAACGTTTGGGGAAAGACAGTTTTCCGTATTTCTTTGGAGCAACAGGTGCAACACTATTGAAATTGGTGTTTTCCATTAGACTGTTCCCTCCTTATTTTTCTTCATACGTGCAAATATATTCTTCTTTGGTTTGTTCACGTCAGTGTCTTTGGGCAATGCTCTGAATTGAATCAACGTGAGGATAAGCAAGAAGCCCAAAAGGATGAATGACATTGCAGAGCCAACACCCAATTCACCAAAGGTCATTGATTGCTCATAGACACCGTACACAAATGTGTATGTACTGTGGTTTGTGCCTGTGCCGGTCATGAGCAACATTTGTTCGAAGGCTTGGAAGCCACCAATGACACCTGTGACAAGGAAGAAGAACACTGTGGGCATAACACCGGGCACTGTAATGTTCCAGAATTTTTGGAAAGCATTTGCGCCATCGATTGATGCTGCCTCATACAAAGATCCGTCAATATTTTTCATTGCTGAGAGCATGATGAGGACGTTGTAGCCAAGTCCACCCCACACACTCATAACTGCCAATGTGACAAGGTCCAATCCTTCTGTGCCAAGGAAGTTGATGTTTGTGCCAAGGAGTTGGTTGATCATACCAAAGGTAGGGTCAAGCATAAATCTCCAAAGTGCCATAACTGCAACACCAACTGTGACTGAGGGGATATAGAATGCAGTTTTGAAGAATCTTTCTCCCTTAATTTTTGAGTTGAGGAGTGCTGACACTACAAGCGACAAAATGATATTGACAGGCACTGTGAGAAGAATGTACTCAACAGACACAAGAAGTGATTTCCAGAAATATGGATACATCAATCTGTCTGAAAATAGTGCCACGTAGTTGTCAACACCAACCCAACCTATTTCGCTCAATCCATCCCAATCTGAGAAACTTATGACAAGGGCTATAAGCATGGGCAACAACTGAAAGATCAAAAAGTATGCAATCAGTGGTGTCACAAACAAAAACCCTTGCACGTTTCGTTTAATTGTGGTTTTAGTTTTTCTTTTCATTTTTACGTATCGAAAGTAGATAAAAATTAGAATTTAAGGACGCTAGCGGCTTGTGCAGCGGCTTGGTCAAGTGCAGTTTTGGGATCTGTTCCGTTTTCAATGATGTCTGCAAGTGCATTGCCAAGGTACATATCATTGACCTTTGCCCAACCCTTGACTGCAGGACGTGCTGATGCTGTGTTGAGTTGTTCAAGAACAACTGCAAGTGCTGCTTTGACAACGTCTGAGTATGCTTCGCCTGTTACGGGATCATTTGTGGGAACTTGTGCAATTGATTTGATTGCTGAGAAGTTTGTTCCAATGAGTTTTGTGACGTTTTCTGCACGGAGCAAGAATTTGACAAGTTTCTTTGCTTGTTCTTCCTTGCCTGAACCCTTTCTGATTGCAAGGTTTTCACCACCGATGTTTGAGTATGAAACTCCGCCTTCTTCTTCAGGGATGAAGAGGGTTGCGCCCATATTTTGGTTGCACCATGTGGGGTTTGATGCATAAAGGTTGACGATGTCTGCACTGTGTGCCAATTGGAACATCACTTTGCCATTTGCAAATGCATTGGTTGTTTCTCTGATTGATTGAGGTGATTTTGCATAAAGGTTGACAACCATTTGTGCTGCTTTGACACCTTCTGCACTGTTGAATGCAGGCTTGTTGTTCTTGACCATTTCGCCACCTGCGCTCTTCAAGAATGCTTGGAAATACCATGAAGCATAGCCACCTGCGCCGATACCATTGAACAATGCTGTTTCTGCAGGAACGTCCATTCCAATCCATTCATTCCAGTTGCTGGGGATGTCTTTGACCAATGTCTTGTTGTAAAGCAAAACTGATGATGTAAGTGAGAAAGGCACTGCATATGTTGTTCCTTTGTACACTGCTGTATCCATTGCTGCTGAGAAGAAATCTGACTTTTTGAGACCTTCTTCGCCTTCTGCTGCAAAGAAACCTTCATCAAGGCTCAAGCATTGTTCGACATAGTCTGCAAGGATAGGTTGGTCAAGATAGAATACATCGGGTTTGTTGTTTTTGGTTTTGAAGTTGTTTGTCAACTTTGTGTTGTAGTTATCCTTTGGCACGAAGATAGGCTTGACTTTGATGCCTGTTTCTGCTGTGAATGCTTTGAGAATATTATCATAAATTGCTTTTGCTTCTTGGTTTGCAGGTGCATATGCCATCAAGTTGAGTGTGACATCGCCATCTGCGCCGCCACCGCCGCCGTCACCGTCACCATCGCCACCGCCGAAGAAGTTGCATGCTGACAACAATCCGGCACATGCTGACACCATCAATACTGCCATTACGACAAGTGCGAAAAATCTGATTTTTGTTGATCTCATATAAGTTTCCTCCATTACGCCGATTCGTTTACAACGAGTTTCGGCAATATTTTACTTCTTATTGGTTGTTGGTCATCCAGCATTGCAAGAAGATTGTCTGCAAGGCACACGCCAACTTCATACAATGGTTGCTTGACTGTTGTAAGACGTGGATTGGTCATATTTTCATAGCCAAATCCGTCAAAGCCTACCACTGAGATGTCTTTTGGGATTTCAACCCCCATTTCTGCAAGCAAGCGAGTGCAACCAACTGCAATTGCGTCTGTTGCGCACACTATGCCGTCAACGGACATCCCCGTTTCAAGCAACTTCTTTGCCCCTTCATATCCTGCAAGAACATTGTTGTCAATGCATTCAAAGGCGCAACTTTCTCTCTGCCACTCTGCCATTTCATCCTTATATCCTTGCAATCTTTCCTTTGCATAGTTCATATAAAGAGGTGCTGACAAATAGACAATATGTTTGCAACCCTTGTCAATGAGATATCTCACTGCCAATTTCTGCCCTGCATAGTTGTCAACGTCAACCCAAGCAGGAATTTTGTCATTGTTGCCAAAAAGGACAACTGGTTTTTCAATCTGCAATGAAGCCAACTTGTCTTCTGCTTCCTTGTTGACACCCATGACGATGACTCCATCACAGGTGACACTATGTGGCAATTCTCTGCTGAGCAAAAATGAATAGCCATTTTCTCCAAGCCTTTCGCCTATTGCTGCCACCGTCTGTGTGACAAACGGCTCTGTTGCGGACAATTCCTTTGGGATGTACACGTGGATAATATTTGTACATTTCAAAGCAAGTGACCGTGCCACTTTGTTTGGATGAAAATCCAATTCCTCTGCCTTTTCAAGTATTTTGGCAAGAGTCTTTTCGCTCACTTTGTCAGGATTGTTGAATGCACGAGATACAGTCATCATCGAATAGCCTGTTTCTCTTGCAATATCAGCAATTGTCACGTGTTTGTTGTTCATAAAAATGGTTTTTGTTGGGCAGTGGCAAGCACTGCCCAACATTATATTAAGTGTTATGCTTCTGTAACGACCACTGTAAGTGCTCCGCCTGCATTGCTCAAAGTGATAACTTTGTTGCCAATTGTCACTGATTCCTTGCCAGCAACGATTGTACCTCTCAAATCATCTTCTTTTGAACCATTGACATACTTGTGCAACCACATTGTGTCAGCGCTTGCATTTTCATCAAATTCATATGTGTAAACAAATGCGCCTGTTTCATCAACTGAACCTGTGAATGCGATGTCTACGCCATACCATCCCTTGATGCCTGAATCTGTGCCTGCGAGAGAAGGGTCAACTTGACCTGTGATTGTGACAACTGCTTTGTCGCCAACGATTTCAACGCTTGCTTTTGCAGAATATGCTTTCCACATAATCTTAAGAGCGCCTTCCCAGTTTGCAAAGAGATAGTTTCTTCCTTCATACATTACACTTGCTTGATAATCAGTTACATCACTTGTTGTAAGGTCGTTGTATGCATCTGCCTTGTAGAAAAGTTTAAGGTCGAGCCAACTGCCTTGTTCTGCATTTGCAAGTGCTGTTGCAAGGTTGACTGAGATTGTGAATTCTCTGTTGTTTGCGCCACCGTAGGTTGCTTCGTATTGTCCGCAATCCTTGATTTCGAGTTTTGCAAATTCTGCTGAGCCAAGGACACCTGTCACTTTAAGGGTGGGAACACCAGCAACGTCTTCAAGTGTGACTGCAAGGTCTTCAATGACACCTGTTTCTTCCCAGACGATCTTGAGTGCTTGAGGTGCATCGTCACTGGGACCCCAACTTGCAAAGAAGTATCTTCTGCCTGCGCTGATGAAACTTGCTTCATAGTTGGTTGCTTGATCTTTGTAAAGGTCGGTGTATGATTCTCCGTAGTAGAGTTTGAGGTCAAGCCAATCGCCTGCTTTTGAGCTTGCAAGTGCATTGACAAGGTTGACTGTGATTGTAAAGTCTTTGCCATTGTAGATTGCATCGTATTGTCCGCAGCCCTTGATGTCAAGTTTTGCATTGGGTGCTGTGCCAAGTGTGCCAACAACTTTCAATGTGGGATTGCCATCAACAACTTCAAGTGTTGTGCTGAGTGCCTTGAAAGGTTCTGCATCTTCCCAGACAATCTTGAGTGCGCTTTCATAACTTGCAAAGAAATATTTTCTGCCTTCATAGACCACAACTGCATTCATATCTGCTGTTTGGCTTTCTGAAAGGTCAATGTAATCGTTTGCGCTGTGGAAAAGTTTAAGGTCGAGCCAGTCGCCACCCTTTGCGCTTGCGATGACTGTTGCAAGGTCGATTGTCACTGCAAAGTCTTTGCCGTTGAGTGTTGCATTGTGTTTGCCACAACCCTTGATTTCAAGGATTGCCATTGTTGCATCACCAAGTGTACCTGTGACTGAAAGGACGGGTTTGCCTTCCACTGCAGTCAATGACACTGCTACGTTTGTGAAAGGAACGTGATCACGAACTGACAAGCCTGTCACTGCGCATTCCAATTCGCCAACAACGATTGTGACGCTTGTGTCGCCTGTTGAGAGTGCTTCGCCATAAGCATATTTCACTGTGTATGATGTGATTGCTTCGGTTGTGCCGTTGTTGTATGTTGCTGTGACAACCATGCCTGCGGGGTCAAGTTTGTCGCCTGCGAAGTATTCCTTCTTGGTGGGCTCTTGTGTCACTGCAATGCTTGTGATTGCAAGTTTTTGGACAAGGGCTGAAACTGTGATGTCATCGTTGACTGTGACTGCATAGACACCGTTTGCATCTGCTGTGAGAGTGTCATCGCCTGCCACGACTTTGGTGACGCCCATTGTTGAGTTGGTTACAACAACCTTAAATTTGAGTGTTGTGCCTTCTTCGACTTCAACGCTACCTGTCAAGTCTGTGCCATCTTCAGTTGTGAGTTTGTAGTTTGTGCTGTTTATCCATTCCACCAAACATTTCTTGGGTTCTACTGGGGTGTCAGGGGTGTCGGGTGTGTCAGGAACATCAGGTGTATCCGGTGTATCTGGTGTATCAGGACCATCGGGAGTGGGATCTGGTGTTTCTGTAGGATTGCATGCAACTGCTGCCAGTGCAACGCACAGGATCAAAAGAGCAATAAGTAAGATTTTTGCCTTTTTCATAATTTTCCTCCGAATAAATATTACAAAGTGTTTCCACTGTTGTATCGTTTTCAAGTGCCAAAGCACTTTATTTGTCCATGTCTGCCCTTATCTTTGCATCATCGACATCTCTTATTGTTTTTTGCTTCTTTAACTAATATATATCTATATTAATTATGCAATTCTCACGTCAGTCTTGCAGTCATAGACAACAACGTCATCTGTGTTGAGTGCAAATGCAATTTGTTCGCCTTGGAAATCTTCATCAACTGCCAACAACACTTCTTGACCTTCGATTGTGCATTTTGCATATCTTTCTGTGCCGTAATCAAGGATTTGACCAACTTCGCAAACAAAGCCTTCTTCCTTGATTTCTGCCCAAGCACCAAACTTGAAGTTGTAGGGCTTTTTGAAGATGTTGTCTTCTGTGCTACCTTGCAATTTCTTGATGAATTCTTCTTCCACTTCTTTCTTTTGTTGACCGATTGAAGCATAGTATTTGATCACTGATTGTTTCTTGCCGTTTTCATCAACAAGTTGTTCCTTTTCCTTTGACAATTGAACTGTCAAAGTATTTTCGGTGTTGAGAGGAAGTTTTTCTTCTGCGCCTTCAAGTTTCACTCGTTTGAGATCAATTGCAATTTCTGCGCATTGGCTGGGATTTTCGATATTCAAAGCAAAGATTTTGTTGTCGCCAAGTTCAAATGCAACAAGTGATTTGCCGTCAATGTCTTCTTCCTTTTCAAACTTGACTTTTATGCTGTCTGCCACGCTAATTGCATCAACAGGCACTCGCATAATATATTCGCCATCTTCCACAAGCATTGCAGGGGGCAACACGATTTCTTGCTTTGCAACAATAATCTTTCCGTCCTTGACTTCGCAAGGCAAAACAGATTCTGTGGGCACTCTCAAGCAGATATTGATTTCAGTTTCCTTGTCAAAGAAATGGAATTTTGTGCTGTCAAGTGACACTGTGCACACTCTGCCTGTTTCAATTTCGGGGATTGATGTGCAGATTGTCAAGCCTGTGGGGCTTTGTTCCATTGTTTCTTCTCTTTCGGTGTCAAGGTCTGCAATGACTTGATAGTCTGTGCCAAGATTTTCCTTGCCGTAAAGTCTGCATGTAAGTTTGTTGGGATATTTGTTTTCATCAAATGAAATATTTTCGCCACGGACACCCAAAATCACAGGTTTTTCGCCATTGAGATATGTGAAATCGCACTTTGCAAACATTGAATATGGCAAAGTCATGGTTTTGTCAACACCTGAAAAACGGAGTTCGACTTCGTTGCCAACTCTTTTCAGTGTACATTCAAAAAAGTTCATTTGGGGTGTGCCAATAAATCCGGCAACAAATTTGTTGTAAGGATAACGATAAAGATTTCTAGGGGTGTCAATTTGTTGAATTCTGCCAGCCCTCATGACCACAATACGTGTGCCCATTGTCATTGCTTCGATTTGGTCGTGGGTGACATAGATAAATGTTGTGCTGAGTTTCTTGTGCAATTTCAAAATTTCTGCGCGCATTTCGCCACGAAGTTTTGCATCAAGGTTTGAAAGTGGTTCGTCAAAAAGGAAAACCTTGGGTTCTCTGACAATTGCTCTGCCAAGAGCCACTCTTTGTCTTTGACCACCTGAAAGTGCTTTGGGCTTTCTTTCAAGATATTGTGTGATGCCAAGGATTTCGGCTGCTTCCTTCACTTTTTCATCAATTGCAAGTTTATTCATCTTGCGAATTTTAGGCACAAATGCTGCCTTGATTTTTTCACGGAATTTTAGCTCATGGCTTCTGCGAAGTTTCAAGCCGAATGCCATATTGCCGTAAACTGACATATTGGGATAAAGTGCATAGTTTTGGAAAACCATTGCAATATCTCTTTCTTTGGGTTCAACGTCATTGACGATTTCATCACCAATGCGAAGTTCCCCTGCAGATATTTCTTCAAGGCCTGCGATCATACGAAGGGTTGTTGATTTTCCACAACCTGATGGTCCAACAAAAACGCTAAACTCTTTGTCTTCGATGTCCATTGAAAAATCGTTGACTGCTTTGACTCCGTTTGGATAAACCTTGTAGATATGACTTAATTTTAGTCCTGCCATAATTGTCCCCCTGTGTTGGTTCAATGCGCTGTTGCCAACTGATTTTCTTCTCCTTTGCAGGAAAATGTTAGCGATAACATATACGCGCATTATAAATACTTGTTTTAATTTTACAATATTAACAAAATCTTGTCAATATACAATATTGTATAATTTTTTGGCAACATTTGGCTTTGCCACAAAATTTCACAATTTTTGCAGTTTAACAACCGTAATTCTATCTCAAAACATAGCCTTAGATTGCAGGTTTTAATATGCCGAAAATTTTTAAATCGCAAATTTGTAATATATTAAAAAAAGTCAACATTTTTTGAAAAATGCACAAATTTTTTACAAATTCAACCCTTGTCCACCCCCACTTTTCGCCCTTTTTCAAAGGTCAGCAATCAACATCAACACAACATTTTCAAACCTGCAAAAACAAATCAATGGCATTTAATTGACATTCCCAATGAAATAATATAAAATACATTTTGCCTTGGGGGTGTAGCTCACCTGGTAGAGCGCTTGAATGGCATTCAAGAGGTAAGGGGTTCGACCCCCCTCATCTCCACCAAAAACGGACATTTGTCCGTTTTTTTATTTATGATGAGGGATAGCACAACTTTGTTGTGTGCAGCGATGTTGCTGTCAAACCCCTACGGGCTGGCGCTCATTCGCTTGTGCAAGCACGCTCATTTCACTATTACGGCACTTTGTGCCTACGACCCACCCCCTCATCTCCACCAAAAAAAAGAAACGAACCAGCTTTGGTTCGTCCCCTATTCTGTTATTCTTTATTTTTTAATTCACCTTATATTGTTCAGATATTACCACTTCTCTTTCGTGGTTTCACTGCAATATGATATATCTTCATTATGACAATGACAGCATATGTAATGCTCCTTCCATTTTTTCGTTGTTATATCTCTCGTTAAGGTGTATTCGTGGCTAGGACCACGTATTTCTCCAATTTTTGTATTATCTGCATATACATCATAACCTTCTTCGTAAGACACGATTTTTTCTTCAGTCCTTGTTTCACTCGTATGATCTGAACTTGATGTATATATCAAACAGTTTACATGCTTGCATTTGCTACATGTAGCCGCACTGATATTCATCAAAGTGCTTATTATAAACATAAATAAATACACACTGACACAAAGAGATGCTATTGGACTCTTAAAATAAT
>JAZRGC010000098.1:0-8831 GCA_045643985.1 Clostridia bacterium | reverse complement strand
GATTTTCTCCTTTACGATTTTTATAACTTCAGCCACAACATCATTTATTGACATTGTGGTTGTTTCAAGTTCTATCGCATCGTCTGCCTTTTTCAAAGGTGCAACTTTACGATGAGAATCATTGTAATCTCTTTTTTTGATGTCTTCAAGTACAGTGTTGAAATCGCTTTCTTGTCCCTTTTGCTTGTTTTCTTCAACACGTCTTCTTGCTCTTTCTTCTGGAGATGCAACAAGGAAAATCTTGCAGTTTGCATCAGGCAACACAAATGTGCCGATGTCCCTGCCATCAAGGACCAAATCGTATGCCTTTGCAAGTTCTCTTTGTATTTCCACCATCTTATATCTCACACAAGGATGTACAGAAATATCACTTGCAGCCTTTGACATATAGTGTTCACGAAGGTATGGTGTTGTGTTGAAACCGTTGACGATGATTTGTTGGACTCCATCCTCATAGACTACATCCATTGTCAAAGTTTCAAGCATATCTTTCACTTTGCTTTCATCGCACACATCAATGCCATTTTTGATTGCATTGTAAGCAGTTGCACGATACATTGCTCCTGTATCCAAATAGACAATATTCAACTCTTTTGCAACGGCTTTTGCCACCGTGCTTTTGCCTGCTCCTGCTGGTCCGTCAATTGCAATATTAATCATTGTTCTCTCCAATTTCTTTTGTTGCGTGTTTTGCTGCCATATATCCTGTTGCAAATGCAATTTGCAGGTTAAATCCACCTGTCAATGCATCCACATCAAGAACTTCTCCAACAAAGTATAATCCTTTGTGCTTTTTGCTTTCCATATGTGGTGTGACATCTTTGATGTCAACTCCACCTGCAGTGACAATTGCTTCTTCAAAAGGTGCAAACCTTTTCAAAGTGAACGGCAAGTTCTTTAATGTATGCAAAAGTCTATTTCGTTCTTCTTTTGTCACCGAATTAACTTTTTTATTTTCAGGTATTTTGGCAACTTTAAGCACGTAAGAATTCAATCTATCCGGCATGAGTGCTCTCGTTGCATTTTTGACGTCAAAATTCTTTCTTTCTTCAAAATCACGAAGCAATCGTGCCTCAAGTTTTTCGCCATCTAGCGCAGGCTTTAAGTCAAGGGTAAACCTAACTTTGTCTGCCCTATTTATGTAAGACGATGTTGTCAATGCAATAGGGCCACTAAGTCCCCTTCCTGTAAACAGCATTTCGCCAAATTCTTCGGCAATTATCTTTTCATTTCTGTCATAGGATGTCAATCTTACGTTTTTCAGCGACAATCCTTCAAGGCATTTTACGTCTTCAACAGTTTGCAACGGTGCAAGGGCTGGCACAGGAGTGACAATTGAATGCCCAAGTTCAGTTGCAAACCTATATCCATCGCCCGTTGAGCCTGTTGATGGATAACTGACACCACCTGTCGCAACAATAACTTTATCGCAAGAAATACTTTCCCAAGGGGTACAAACTCTAAAAGAGTTTCCTTCGGTTTTGATTTCATTGACCTGAGTGCGCAAACGAACGTCAACACCTGCTTTTTGCATTTCGGTTGCAAGGGTTTTTATGACGTCATTGGATTTCTGCGACATTGGAAAAACTCTATTTCCACGTTCAGTCACCAATTGAAGACCAGCATTTTCGAAAAAGTTCATCGTGTCAGCCGGTGCAAAAGTGTACAATGATGAGCGCAAAAACTTGCTTCCGTGCACAACATTTTGCAAAAAGTCATCAACTTCGCAATCGTTGGTGACATTGCATCTGCCTTTGCCTGTGATGTAAATCTTTTTGCCTAATTTTTCATTTTTTTCAAGCAAAATTACATCTGCACCCGCTCTTGCAGAATAGATTGCACTGAGCATTCCACTTGCGCCACCACCAACAACAACTATCTTCATTGGTCAATCCTATTTTTAGAGTTTTTGAAGGTATGCAACTTCAAAGTCATTGAGTTCACGATTTCCACCTCTGGAAACGCCACCCAATCTTAAATCGCCAATTGCAACTCTCTTGAGGAAAACGACGTTTTTCTCAACTGCTTCAAACATACGGCGAACTTCTCTATTTTTACCTTCGGTAATAACGACTTCAATACGTGTAAGAGTGCGCTCTCCATCGTTGGTCATAATCTTTTCATCGCCCAACACTTTGACTTTGCTCTTGCCAAAACGGACACCATCAACGACGACGCCCTTTCTCAATATTGCCAAATCGCTTTCAACGATTTCGCCTTCTATTTTTACAATGTACGTTTTGGGAATTTCACTTGATGGATGTGTAAGTTTGTGCACGAGTGCTCCATCATTTGTAAAAAGCAAAAGACCTTCACTGTCATAGTCAAGTCTTCCAACAGGCACAAGTCTTTTTGCCTTAAATTCATCATCAAAATAATCGTAAACAGTTTTTCTGCCCTTTTCATCACTTGTTGATGTAATGCAACCCTTTGGTTTGTTGAACATCACATATTCATAGTGAGTGACAGGAAGGACTTTTCTGCCTTCAACAAAGACAACGTCTTTTGTTTCATCAACAGTTGCACCCAATTCGTTTACAACTTTTTTGTTGACAGAAACCTTTCCTGATGCAATGGGCTCATCAGCTTTACGACGTGAACACACGCCACACTCTGCAAGATATTTGTTAAGTCGCATAATGCTACCACCTAAATTAATGATAGCATTATACATTTTTTTTTCGCTACGTGCAAGTGTTTGTGCGCACGTAAGGCGCAAAACTCTCTTTTTTTTAATACATTGCTAGCTTTGGCACAGGATATTTTTGCAAATTTGACAACTTATCATCGTTGAGTATGTCATCAAGAGCATTCCTTCCATACTCCCCATAGAGATGCAACATTTCTGTGTCAACCATATCATATGTGTCAAACCCGTAATCTAGAATATTCATACTATCTCCCCACATATCGCCATGGTTCAAAACAACTGCAATAAGTTGCATTCCATTTCGTTTTGCCGAAGAAACAAGACATCTACCACTATTTTTTGTAAAACCTGTCTTCACGCCATTTGCGCCATCATACAGATTAAGCAGTTTATTTTTGTTTGCGATGATTCGCCTGCTTTCGCCATCTCCAATCCTTGCTTTTTGCGACATAATGATTGTCCTAAAATAGGGATATTTCATCGCTTCTGCAGTTATGAGTGCCAAATCGTATGCAGTTGTATAGTGCTCCTTATGATGAAGTCCATGTGGATTGACAAAATTCGAATTGTATGCGCCACATTCTTTTGCTTTCTCATTCATTCTCTTTGCAAAGTCTGCCACATTCCCTGAAACCGCCAACGCAAGGGCTGTTGCTGCATCGTTGCCACTTCGCAACATCATACCATACAAAAGGTCTTCAACCGTCAAAACCTCTCCTGCTTTTAGATATAATGAACTGCCTTCTATTCCAACTGCCTCTTTGGGAATTGTGATTTGTTGACATAATTCAAGATTGTCCAAAACCACCAAAGCAGTCAAAATCTTTGTGGTGCTTGCAGGAAACGTTTTTGTATGGGCTCCGTCATTGTACAAAATCTTTCTTGAAGTCCATTCAATGCAAACTGCCCCGGATTTGGCTCTATCCAACCCCATTGCAACAGAACTTAATGAAGTAATAACTTCATTAGAACACACAAATGCCAGCAGAAAAATTGTTATCAAAACAACTATTGAAGCACAATTAAATAGTATCGACTTTTTTGTTTTATTCGTTTTATGCATCATTATTTCTTTACACTATTCAATGCAGTCTTGATCAACTCAGCAAACTTGCTATCGGTGGTTTTATCCACAGAAATGAATCTTTTTTCCTTGCCACAAACAAGAAATCCAACAGGGCTTACAGATACTCCACCGCCACCAACGCCAGCAGAAATGGTTTTTAGGGATTTTTCTTCTCGCTTTCCATCTCCACCACTGCCAAGAATGTATCCTGCACTCAACTTCATAATTGGCAAAATCACAGTCCCATCATCAGTTAAAATAGGACTGCCCACAATACTTTCACTGCTCGTTACGTCTTTTAAATTGTCTATTGTTTGTCTTAAAATTTCGTTTACTTCCATATTCACCTACCAATTGAATTATGTCCCAAATAGACACACTCCATTTTATCTCAACATCAAATATATATCGCTCTTTTTGAAAGTCTGGCACCAATACAAACTTGCCAATTTTTTCTTCAAAGAAACTTATAATATTTGTGATCAATGCATAGTTGACACAAGTCAAAAAAACATCTTTTCCACCAACTATGCCAAGGCAATCAATTTTCTCAATCAATTTGTATAGATCTTGTGTCAAATCAAGCATAGATACTTGCCTAAATGACCCATTGCTTGGCTTCTTATGCTTTTGACTATCTTTTGAAATAAGTTTTCCATTAACCAGCATTCTAAGCCGTCCATTTTTTATTTCTACAATTAAAACAAACGGCATAAAACTCCTAAATTTTATTGCAATTATTGCCTTATTTGTGACAAGAGAAAGATTGATCTTTGTTGTGAATTTAATGGGCAAAACAAGCAATAATATAAGCATAGCAATCACTAAAAACACAATGAAAATCATCATATAGTTAGATTGTGAAAATTGCCAATTTTTATGCTTATCAATTATTTTGAGCATAAAAAAACAGCACCAAAACTGGTGCTGTTTTTGTTCTTTACATTTTAGTCAAAAACATTGAATTCTTCTCCATCAAGGAAGTCAGGAAGTTCTTCATCGAAAGCATCGTCAAGTTCTTCATCTGCTTCGATAGGCTCAACAATTTCAATTTCTTCGCCATCGTCACCAATGATGGTTCTTGTTGAGAACAATGTTTCTTGCGAAGGTGCATAGATGAGTTGGATTTTTTCCAAAACTTCATCAAGATCAGGCAATTCTTCAAGCGATGTGATTTCAAACTTTTTGAGGAACTCATCTGTTGTTCCATAAAGGATAGGATTGCCAACTGCTTTCTTTCTGCCCACTGCTTCAATCAAACCGGCTTTAAGAAGCCCTGTAATGGCGTATTCGCTGTTTACGCCACCACGCATATCTTCTATTTCAAGTTTTGTAATAGGTTGCTTGTAAGCGATTGTAGCAAGGACTTCAAGAAGGGTCTTTGTCAATGACTTCTCTTTGAGAGGTGTGAGAATGTCTGCAACAATTTCTCCGTATCTTGGATTTGATGTAAATTGGATTTTGCCATTAAATTCTACAAGCAAAATGCCACATTCTTCTGAATATTTCTTTTGAAGTTCCTTGATAATCTTGTTCAATTCCTGTGTGGTGAGTTCAGGAACTTTTTCACAAATATCCTTCTTTCCAATAGGTTGTCCACTTGAAAAGATTATTGCTTCGACAATATTATTTATATTCTCCATCTTCAATTTCTCCAATTGCTATATCTTCTTGACCCTCTACTTTGTAGAGAATGATCCTTCCAAATGCCTCGTCTTGTGTTGCTGTTATAATTCCGTACTTCATAAGTTCAAGTACTGCAAGGAATGTGATGACAATATCTCCTCTGTCAAAGTTAGGCTCAAACAAAAATTCAAAATCAAATGAGCCATGATAATAAATGAGTTCCTTGATGTTGTTCATTTGTTCGTTGACTGAGAATCTATCTTTGACAACCTTTTTGGGTATCGAATCACGTACGGCCCTTTCTGAGTTTGCAAGGACTCTTGCAAAGGCTTCAACAAGTTTTGGCAACGAAAAGTTTGTAAGGCAAACTCTATAGTCTTTTTCAGAAAATACCGGCTCTCTTACAAAACGGTTGATGGTTTCCATCTCTCTCATTTTGTCTGCCTGCTCTTTTATAAGAGCATATTCCTTGATCTTGTTGATGAAATCGGCCCTTTCATCAATTTCGCCTTCATCTGCATCTTCTTCATCTTTTGGCAACGTACGAAGTGACTTGAGATAAACCAATTCAGCAGCAAAAGTGATAAATTCACCTGCATATTCATAGTCAAGTTCCTCACGTGGAGTTGCCTTGATGATTTCAACATATTGCTTTGTGACTTCACTGATGAAAATATCTTCAATTCTAATCTTTGCACTCTTGACAAGTTCAAGAAGCAAGTCAATAGGTCCATCGAAATCGCTGATGTGATAAACAACAGTTGAATGCACCGTGAAAAATTCAGTATCCGTTGTAGGATTTTCTGCAGGCAAAATCACTTGCGAAGACTTTCCTTCCACAAGTTCTTTTTCTGTTTCAATTGCCTCTGCGCCGTGATTTTCGGGCATTTCATTTACAATTTGATTTTCAAGATTTTCCATACATTCACTTTGACTGTCTATTTTGATTTGCAAATCTGCAAATTGTGTGCAGCGTGCAAGCGCTATGCGCACATACACACGATGCTCAGTAATTCTAACACATTTTTTTAGGTTTGTAAAATAAAAAATGCCCAAAGGGGGATTTATCCCACCTTTGAGCACATATTTTCAAGTTGAAAACTTGTTATCAACAAATGTTTTTGAGCAAATCAAAGAAGTTTCCTTTGTTTATATCCTGCTTGCTGATGACGTCATATTCAGCAACAATCTCGCCATTTCTAGTCAAAATTGCTTTGCCAATTACGTCTCCACTTTTCACAGGCGCTTTCACCTTTTCAGGAAGTTGATAATGGATTTGATATTGACTGTCATCACCATTTTTTACAAGCGCTTTTATATCATCTTTCACACCAATAGCCAATGTCTTGCTCTTTCCACCCACAACTCTTATAGAGTTGTCAATATTATCACTACATGATTGCATCACCTTTGATGCATAATTTGAAAAGGCATGGCCAAACATTGTGCTCACTGCATTAAATCTTTCCTTTGAACTGTCTGCGCCAATTACCACTGCCACAACTCTCAAACCATTTCTCTCGGCAGTTGCAGACAAGCAGAACTTTGCTTCACTGGTGAAGCCTGTTTTCCCACCATCACAACCTTCATAAAATTTCACCAATTTGTTGGTATTGGTCATACAAGTTGTTCTTCCGTCAGGATGCACAAAATCTTCAAGCCAAATTTTTGCAAAATCGAAATACAAAGTATGTTTTATCAACTCCCTGAACATTATTGAAACATCTTTTGCACTTGAGTAGTTTTCAGGAGCAGGCAAACCTGTACAATTGACAAAATTTGTGTTGTCCATACCCAATTCTTTCGCACGTCTATTCATAGATTTCACAAAGCCCGAAACAGAACCTGACAATCTTTCAGCAATGGCAACACAACTATCGTTTGCAGAAGCAACAATAATGGATTTTATAAGTTCACTTGCTTTATAGGATTTTCCTGCATCAAGAAATACTTGTGACCCTCCCATGCTTGCAGATTCTTCACTGACCAAGATCATCTCATCAAGCGATAATTCTCCCTTTTCAACTGCCTCAAATGCAATGAGCGATGTCATAATTTTCACCATACTTGCAATTGGCAATCGCTTGTTTTCATCTTTGCCATACATCACTGTTCCTGTGGCACTATCCACAAGATAGCATGCCTTACCGTTTATGTGAATTTCCTCTGCATATGCAACATTTTTACCTGCTGGTAAAATTGTGGCAATAACAGTCGCAGTCAATACAAAAATCAGCGCAATCAACAATGCTGTTTTGGCAATTGAATTCAACTTTTGATTATTCGCAATTTTGTAATTTTCAAGTTTGATATTTTTCGTTTTCATATTGCACCTCTGCTGTATTTTGTGCAAGGAAAACTAGATTATTCAAAGAACAACAATTATCACTTTTGTCAATGCGCCTAGAAGCATAAACACAACAAAATTAAACAATAAATTTATTGCAAATGCTTTCAAAATTGTAGAGATTGAGGGCCTTAAAATCGAGTTATTGCAAGCACAAATGTTGCACTGTCTTAGTGCAATGCTTGCTCCGACCAAGAAAAAAATAAAAGAGCCAATGAAAAATGGTATGTAGATGAAAATCAAATTCATCAACCCAATCCCACCATATACCCCCACAAGGACTGTCACATACTTGCCACAGATATATCCCAAAATTATAAATGGAACAACTGAAAGAAAAGACATTCCATGCATGCAGGATGACACTGCAAAGATGATATATCCAACCAACAAACCAATTGCAGAAAAGAAAAACACCTTTACGGCGCCAAATACAATTTCATTTTGCGCAATCTTTTCAAACTGCCCACCTACACTATTGACTGCCGATACAATTCCAACAATAATGCCTATGAAAAATAACACTGAAAAGCACACAACCGACTTTTTGTGCAATGCCAAGAAGTCTTTTATCGCATATACGGATTTACTCTTTACTGCGCCCATACCAAATAATACTTTCTTTTCCTATCAGTTATGACAAAAATTCTGGTTTTTATCCACAAAGAAAATGCTATTATCAAGCCATGGAAAAAGATGAAATAAAAATCAAAAAATATCTGCTCCAACTAGGATTTCAACCCAATCTAAAAGGTTATCATTTGTTGGCAGCACTCATCGGCAAAGCATACAATGGCGAAAAAATCATACCTTTGAAATATTTTGGTTATGTGTCACTATCCCAAAAATTTGGTGTAAGCGTTGCAAGCATAGAAAAGGACATTCAAAACGCCATTTCAACTGCATGGTTACGTGGAAATATAGACACTCTGTATCGTGAGTTTGGTGAAACACTTGACGAAGACAAAGGAAAACCAACAAACAAACAATTTTTGCTTACAGCATTAGAACGAATATCGATAAATTAACGATTTAGATGCACTGTTTTAGAAAAATTAGCGACTAAAAAAGTGTGCAAAAAGCACACTTTTTTCTTTAGAATAAGCCGGGCAAATTCATTCCGCCGGTAATTTTGCTCATTT
>JAZRGC010000097.1:0-6679 GCA_045643985.1 Clostridia bacterium | reverse complement strand
TAGCAAGTGGCAAGAATGCGAAGTGCATCATATCTTACGTCATCTTCCTTTGTTGTTTCAATCAACATTTTGCACAAGTCAATAACTTCTGCACTTCTTGCTGTATAATCCATTGTGTAAAGCAAATTGTTGAGAAGTATGTCGTTGCCCGGAAATCTTTTTAAGCCATCTCTCAATATCTTCTCTGCCTTTTTGGAATTGCTATCTCTATACTCCCATGATTGATGGCATATCTTTTCAATTTCTCTCTCCACTTCATAAACATTGTAGTCAAAGAGTTCATCTGTTGACACACCAAAGAAAAATGCAATGGCAGGTATCATTGTCACATCGGGCATTGTGTTTCCATTCTCCCACTTTGATATTGCTTGATATGACACACCAAGATGTTCGCCAAGGACTTCCTGTGATATGTTTTTGCTTTTTCTTAATGATTTGATTTTTTCTCCTATTGTTGTCATTGTGTTTCTCCTATATGAATTTTTAGGACTTGCGCTTGTCTTGGTTGTATTGTAACACACTAAAAACACATTTGACAATAACTTGTTTTGAGAGAATTATTCAACTTTTGGTTGAGATTGCTATAAAATTAAACCCACTCTTGCGAGTGGGCTTATATTTAGTGTAGAGATTATTAGAATCTATCTCTCTTGACATACTTGGTATGGAGAATGTCGTGTGCTTTATGGCTGCCGGGCTCACCAAAGTACTCTTTGTAGAGATCTTGGATTGCAGGATTTTCATGTGACTTACGGAGTGTCATTGCTGCATCTGCATCGTAGATTGCTTTTGCCCTCAAGCCTTTGACGTCCTTTGTTGCACGTGTGAATCCGTCAACGATAGGTTGACCACCACCGTTTACACAGCCACCGGGGCATGACATAACTTCGATGAAGTGATAGGGGCTTGTGCCTGCTGCAACGTCTTCCATAACCTTTCTTGCATTGCCAAGGCCACTGACAACACAGACTTTGACGTCCATGCCTGCAACTTTGTATGTTGCTTCCTTGATGCCTTCTGTGCCACGGACTTCGACCCAGTCAAGTTTGTCTGCTTCCTTCTTTTCAAGGACTTCGTAAACTGTACGGAGTGCTGCTTCCATAACGCCACCGGTTGCACCGAAGATGAGGCCTGCGCCTGATGCCATTCCAAGAGGTGCATCAAAGTCGCTGTCGGGAAGTTCGTTGAAAAGAATGCCCTTGCGCTTGATGAGTTTTGCAAGTTCTCTTGTGGTGAGTGCGATGTCGATGTCGGGGACACCTGCTGCGCTTTGATCTGCTCTGCCCTTTTCAAATTTCTTTGCTGTGCAAGGCATAATTGAAACTACGACGATATCCTTAGGATCCATGCCGAGTTTTTCTGCATAGTATGTTTTGCAGACTGCACCAAACATTTGTTGAGGGCTCTTGCATGATGAAAGGTGATCGAGTTGTTCAGGGAAATTGTGTTCACAGAACTTGATCCATGCAGGTGAGCAACTTGTGATCATAGGAAGGGTGTTGTTGTGTGCCTTGCCTGTAACTCTGTTGATGAACTCTGTGCCTTCTTCCATAATTGTAAGGTCTGCAGTAAAGTTGACATCAAAGACATCGTGGAAACCGAGTCTGCGAAGTGCAGTGACCATTTTGCCTTCAACGTTTGTGCCCATAGGAAGACCGAATTCTTCGCCAAGACCAACACGGACTGAAGGTGCTGTGCCAACGATGACACGTTTTGAAGGATCTGCAAGTGCATCAAGGACATCATCAATTTCTTCTCTTTCGTGAAGTGCGCCAACGGGGCAAGCAACAATACATTGACCACAGCCAACACATGCCACTTCGTTGAGATTCTTTTCAAATGCACAACCGATGTGTGTGTCAAATCCACGTGCGTTTGCGCCGATTGCTGAAACTGTTTGGACGTGTTTGCACACTGCAACACATCTACGGCAAAGGACACACTTGTTGTTGTCACGGACGATGTAGGGGGTTGATGCATCGATGGGATATTCATTGGTGACACCACCAAAACGGTGTGCATCACATCCCATTTCAAGTGCGAGAGTTTGAAGTTCACAATTGTTGTTTCTCACACAGTTGAGGCAGTCCTTTTTGTGATCTGAAAGGATGAGTTCAAGGGTGGTCTTTCTGCCCTCAAGGACTCTGGGAGTGTTTGTATAGACTTCCATACCTTCGTTGCAAGGATAGACACATGCTGCGCAAAGACCTCTTGCGCCCTTGACTTCAACAAGGCAGATACGGCATGCGCCGATTTCATTGATGCCTTTGAGATAGCAAAGTGTAGGGATTTTGACGCCTGCAATTTTTGCTGCTTCCAGAATGGTTGTACCTTCGGGAACTTGCACTGCTATATCATTTATTTTTACATTGAGCATTTTCTTTTCCATAGTTCACCTCATTATTCCTTTACGATTGCGCCAAAGCGACATGTGTCGATACATGCACCACACTTGATACACTTGTTGACGTCAATGGTGAAAGGTTGTTTGATTACGCCAGAGATTGCGCCCACAGGACACTTTCTTGAACATGCTGAGCAACCAATACACTTGTCTTCTTTGATCTTGTATTGGATGAGTCCTTTACATACGTGGCAAGGACATGTTTTGTCAACGATGTGTGCAACGTATTCATCACGGAAGTAACGGAGTGTTGAAAGGACAGGGTTGGGTGCTGTTTGTCCAAGACCACAGAGTGAGTTTGCTTTGATGTAATGGCAGAGTTTTTCCATTTCGTCAAGGTCTTCAAGTGTTGCCATACCTTTTGTGATTTTGTCAAGGTATTCAAGAAGACGACGTGTGCCGATACGGCAAGGAGTACATTTGCCACAACTTTCATCAACTGTAAATTCAAGGAAGAACTTTGCGATGTCAACCATACAGTTGTCTTCGTCCATGACGATCATACCACCTGAGCCCATCATTGAGCCGATTTCGATAAGGTTGTCATAGTCGATGGGGATGTCAAAGTATTGTGCAGGAATGCAACCACCTGAAGGGCCACCTGTTTGTGCTGCTTTAAACTTTTTGCCATTGGGGACGCCACCACCGATGACATCGATGACTGTACGGAGTGTTGTGCCCATGGGGATTTCAACAAGACCTGTGTTGACAATCTTGCCACCAAGTGCAAAGACTTTTGTGCCCTTTGACTTCTCTGTGCCCATTGATGTGAACCAATCAACACCTTTGAGGAGGATTTGAGGAATATTTGCATATGTTTCAACGTTGTTGAGAATTGTGGGTTTGCCAAACAAGCCTTTCACTGCGGGGAAAGGAGGTCTGGGTCTAGGTTCACCACGGTTGCCTTCGATTGAAACCATAAGTGCTGTTTCTTCGCCACAAACAAATGCGCCTGCGCCAAGACGTACATCAAGGTCAAAGTCAAAGCCTGTGCCCATAATGTTTTTGCCAAGGAAGCCGTATTCTTTTGCTTGTTTGAGAGCGATCTTCAATCTGCTGACTGCGATAGGATATTCTGCACGGACATAGACGTAACCTTGGTTTGCACCGATTGCATAGCCTGCAATTGTCATTGCTTCGATGACTGCATGAGGGTCGCCTTCAAGGATACTTCTATCCATAAATGCACCGGGATCGCCTTCGTCTGCGTTGCAGCAAACGTATTTGATAGGGCCGGGAGATGCTGCTGCAAATTGCCATTTAAGACCTGTGGGGAAGCCTGCGCCACCTCTGCCACGAAGACCACTTGCCTTCAAGGTGTCGATGACTTGTTGAGGTGTCATTTCTGTCAATGCCTTGATGAGTGCTTGATAGCCGTCACGGCCGATGTATTCATCAATAACTTCAGGATTGATGACGCCACAGTTGCGAAGTGCAACACGTGTTTGATGCTTGTAGAATGTGCTTTCAGGAAGTGAAACCACAGGTTTGCCATCTTCTTTGTGAAGAAGTCTTTCGACAATACGTCCATTGATAAGGTGTTCTTCAACAAGTTCCTTGACGTCTTCAACTTGGACAAAGGTGTAAAATGCGCCTTCGGGATAGATGATGACGACAGGACCAACTGCGCAAAGTCCAAAACAGCCTGTTCTGACCATATTTACATTATTTTCAAGGCCGTGCTCTGCAAGAAGTCTGTGGAATTCATTGAGAATGTCACCGCTGTGGTTTGAAGTACAACCTGTTCCGCCACATACCAATACATGCCTTTTGGAAACATCCGTTACAACGTGATTGTTGTCACGAATAAGAATTTCCGATTGCATATTGTCTCTTATAGCCTTGATATCGGCAATACTCTTCATAATTTTTTTACTCCTCCAATGTATATCAATCTTTTAATTCAAATTTTGTGCGCAGTGTCAACTGACACCACGTTTTCCATGGTATTAGTCACGATATTTTGCAACGATGCCGGGGATTTGGTCGGTTGTGACTTTGCCGTAAACTTCGTCACCAACTGTCATGACAGGTGCAAGACCACAGCATCCAATGCAACGTGTTGCTGTAAGTGAAAATCTGCCGTCAGATGTTGTTTCGCCATCTTTGAGTCCAAGGACTGTTTCAAGTTTTGCAAAAACATCACCACTGCCTTTGACGTAACATGCTGTGCCAAGGCAGACTGCAAAGGGATATTCGCCCTTGGGATTGAGAACGAATTGGCTGTAGAATGTTGCAACACCAAAGACTTCTTCCACTGAAACACCAAGTTCTTCTGCGACTATGGTTTGAACTTCGATGGGAAGGTAGCCATAAATTTCTTGTGCAGTTTGAAGTGCTGGCATAAGACTGCCGGGCATTTTTGCGATTTCTTTGAGTTCTGCACGAAGTTGTGCTTCTTGTTCGGGTGTGCCCTTGAATGCAACTGTAGTCAGTTTGATTTTTGACATATTGTCCTCCAAAAATTGCTTTTTGTATTTTGTCTTTATTGTGTGTGTGCAATGCGCTTGCACGTGTAATAAACAACTGAGTAAGATTTTATCACAAATCAATAAAAATTGCAAGAGTCAATTTTCAACAAATTTTGGTTTTTGTTTGGTGCCAATGTTTGACATAGGTTATGACTAGAAAATCCCCACAAACAACAACGAATTTTTGGGCAATCTAACCATATATTTCAAAATAAAAAGCCCAAGCATTGCTTGGGCAAATATTTGTATGTTTTTGCTTAATTTGGAAAATATCTTGGCATACTGCGCTTGTGTGCAGTGCTTTTGTAGGCTTTTTCAATCTTTTGTCTGTCTTCCTCAGGAATGTCAAGCCCACGGCAATAGCCTGTGATTGAAGCATAAGTGACTCCCATATCCTTTTCGTCAGTTTGTCCTTCGTAAAGTCCTGCACTAGGCTCTTTTTCAATGATACTCTTGGGTGCATCAAGTTCACGAAGCATTGCATACACTTCAGGCACAGTGAGATCTGCAATAGGATTGAAATCGCATGCGCCATCGCCCCACTTTGTAAAGTAGCCCATGGTCATTTCACAAAGGTTGCCTGTGCCTGCAACAAGATAGCCTTTTGCTTGACCGAGCGAATACAAAACAGTCATTCTAAGGCGGGGATTTGCATTGGCAGGTGCCATTCTTTCAGCATATTCGCTGACAACGTCTTTGCCAATATTGTCGCCAATTGCGCTCATAAGTGCTTGCTTTGTTTCAGTCAAGTCAACAACAATTTGGGGGATGTCAAATCTTTCTCCTGCAATGACTGCATCATCTTTGTCACTGCCGTAATTACGCTTTGACTCGCAAGGCATAATGACACCAAGCACATTGTCCGTTGCCTTTTTGCAGAGTGCTGCAACAAGGGTGCAATCCTTGCCACCACTATTGCCATAAATGATACCCTTTGCCCCTGTTTCTTTGAGCAAATTCTTTATCCACTCAACTCTATCTTGTATTGACTTTTTGATGTCCATAAAAGCACCTCGTTCTATTTATATATGTATTTTATCACAATGACACAATAGTGTCAATTCATAAAAAAAGCACCCTTTCAGGTGCTTTTTGTTGTTATTCGGGGTCGGTTGGGTTTTGGATAGAGATTGGTTGGTCAGGATTTCTTTCAAGAACTTTCTTTTGCCAAGACCATTTGCCACAATGTGGGCATTTCATATATCTTGTTCTATTTCTGTGCATTGCTCCATAAACACTGCCAAAGCCTGGCACATAGGTATGCCCGCAGTGGGCGCATTTATAGTAGCCTGCAACTTGCTCAATTTTGACACACAAAATAAAACTTGGGATTGCTATTACAGCAGCAGATCCTATCAATGCAAACTTTGCCCAATCTGGCATTTGGACATATGCTGAAATTATTGTGCTTGCAAGCAATACGACTGTTGCAAGTATGCCAATAAAAATCTCAATCCTAAGAAGTCTTTTGTCTGCTTCTTGCTTTTCCTTTATGGTTTGAAGAAGGTGGGCTTCTGTGATGTCAGGGCGATTGTCTTCAACTCTTTCACCATTCAAAAGGTCTGTGACTGTAATCTTCAATATCCCGCAAAGTTCAAGCTAATTGATGAGTCGGGCATTGATCTGCCTGTTTCCCACTTTGACACTGCCCTGTCGGTGATATTAAGTTTTTCAGCAAGTTCTAATTGGGTGAGATTTTGCTCTTTTCTGCACTCGGCGATAAATTTTCCAATTTTGATTTGATTCATATCATACCTCCTGCCACAATAATACTCCCACCTATTTTAATTTGTAAACATACTGT
>JAZRGC010000096.1:0-4036 GCA_045643985.1 Clostridia bacterium | reverse complement strand
GCCAAGTTGTTCGCACATTGTGATGAACCAGTTTGCTTCACTGTCATATCCAAGAGGGATGCAATTAGGATCGATTTCTTTGATTGCACGGCAGAGTGCTTCGAGTTCGTCCCATGTCAAAGGTGTTTCGCTATCGCCAGGGATTTTGACGCCTTTGCCTTCAAGAGTTGTTCTATTTTCTTCAAAGAATGTCTTGTTGAAGTAAAGAACTTCTGTTGACTTTGAGAAAGGCATTGAGTACATATGTCCATCGCCAAATTGTGCACCTTCATCGTAGTAACCTTTGATGAAGTCATTCTTTTGTTCGGTTGTGAGGCCAAGGACTTCTGTTGTGCCATCATCGTGTGTGACTGTAATGTCGCTTGCGATAAGGTTGTCAAGTTGGACAACTGCTTGTGCTACATTGTAAAGTGCAACGTGGTCAGGATAACAGTAAGCAATATTGGGTTGGTTGCCGACTGAAATTTCGGTGCTTATTTGACTCTTGACATCATCATAACTACCAACTTGTGAATGTTCAATTGTGATGTTGGGATAAAGTTTGTTGAATTCGGGGATGTAGTTGTCAAGAACTGTGCTGAGGTTTGCACCCATTGTGTGATAGAACTTGATTGTGACTGCGCTTCCATCGTATCCACCTTCGGGGACGATAAATTCTGCATTGTATCTTTGTCTGTTACATGCAAACAATGAAAGTGCTGAAACGACGATTACTGCGATCAAAAAGATACACAACAACTTCTTTTTCATAAATTGATCTCCTAATTTATATTTTTTATTTGTTATACAATATACAGCGGCTTTGAGTCGGCCGTAATATTCAATTTTACAAAACATACAAAACCAACACTACTCTTTTGCCCCAATTGGGCAAAAGAGCGTGTTAGAATGCTATTATCCTTTGATACCGCTTCTCGATACACCTTTCATGATGTACTTTCTGAAGAAAATGAATACCAGGAACAAAGGTATTGAAACAAGTGCAACTGCAGCCATTTGTACTGGGAAGTTTGTTTCGCCTGAAGCAGCAGTAAATGCATTTCTCAAACCATTCGTAATAAGACGGTGTGCTTCATCATTTGCAACCAATCTAGGCCACATATATGAGTTCCATGCGCCCATCATTTTGAGGATTGTAATTGAGATAAGTGTGGGGGCACCAAGAGGAATCATAACCTTCCACAAGAATTTCAAATCACCTGTTCCATCAACTTTTGCTGCAAGATACAGTTCGTTAGGAATTTGCAAGAAACTTTGTCTAAGAAGATAGACATAGAAGACGCTGACCAAGAAAGGTACGATCAATACGGTGTATGTATTCATCCAACCAAGTCTAGTGACAACTTCATAGTTTGTGATTGTAAAGAGTTCGCCGGGTATCATCATTGTTGCAAGCAAGCCAGCAAACAACATATTTTTGCCTTTGAATTCAAGACGGGCAAAGCAAAATGCCGTGAGAACTGTGATGACAAGCGACAAAATTGTTGACACAACACCAACAAGGAGTGTGTTCTTGAAAAGTGTGCCAAGGTTTGCAGCAGTGAATGCTTCGGCATAGTTTGACCACATGACTTCTTTAGGCCAGAATGTAGGAACACTCAGTTTGTATTCTGCCAATGTCTTAAGTGATGAAATTATCATCCAATAAAATGGGAACAGAACAACAAATGCCACTATAAACAAGAAGATATAACGGAATGTTGTGCCAAAAATGCTCTTGACAAGTTGCATTTTGGAGGTTTTTTGGATATTTCTTTCGTGCATGACGACTGTTTTATCTGTATTTTTTGCCATAACACACCTCCATTAATAGTGAACTCTCTTCTTGCTGACTTGCAAGTTGATGAGTGTGACTGCCAAGATAATTGCAAACAAAATAATTGCTGCCGCACTTGCTCTGCCCTGATGTTGTCCTTCGAGTGATTGATAAATAAATCCAACCATTGTATTGAGCGCTCCGTTACCTGCAGGGCCCATTCCTTCGCCAAAGACACCAACAATACTTGAGTATTCTTTGAAGCCACCAATAAATCCTGTGATGACAACGTAAGCAATCATAGGTGAGAGGAGAGGAATTGTAATCTTTGTAAGCACTCTCCATCTAGGAGTTCCGTCAACTTTTGCTGCATCATAATATTGCTTGTTAACACTTTGAAGACCACCAAGAAGAATAAGTATCTTGAAAGGAAGTGCATTCCATACAATATAGATAACCATGACTGTCATATTTGCCCAGTATGGTGAGCCAACATTGATCCAGTTGATAGGTTCAACACCAAACAAGCCAAGGAAGGTGTTGATAATACCCGCTGTTACAATAAGTGGGGGCTCTGCTGAAATGTTACCAACCACGTTGAACATTGCTGCAAAGACCATACCAATTGCGATTGAGTTAGTCACATAAGGCAGGAAGTAAATTGTTTGAAGAAGTCTTCTAAGTGGACCAATTGAGTTGAGTGCAACCGAGATGAGAAGTGCCAAAATTGTTGAAATGGGCACTGTCAAAACGCACAACAAAATCGTATTCTTCAAACATGTGATAAATCCTTGATAATCAACGACTTTTTCAAAGTTTTTGAAGCCGAATTCGAATGTTGCACCATTGATTGCTTTCATCATGTTGTAATCTTCAAGGAAAGCAATTCTAACAGTGTTGATGATAGGATAAACTGTAAATATCGCCAGCAAAACAAGTGCAGGTGACAAATACAGCCATGCCTTCCATTTGTGTTTAGAATCTACCATACTTCACCTCTTACAAAAAGATTCTCTTTTCGTGATTTTCGCCGTTTGCTACGCCGATTGTGGGATAGACTTTGTATTCACCATCAAGATAGTACATATTGTACCCTGCGATGATTTCTTTAACTTTGGGTGCTTTCTTTGCTTTTGCAGGTTTTTGTTCCACTGCTTCGCCGTTTTCATCAAGAACAGGTTCTTCGATAGGTGCTTCAACTTCGCCACCAATTGTCTTCTTTATGACTTCTGCATGAAGGTCAATTGCTTGTGTGATATCATCTGTAACAATAAGACGTCCGTTTTCGACACCACCTGCAAAGTAGAGTGTCCTGCCTTCTGCATTCTTACCCATTGCAAGTTTATAAGTAATTTCACCTGTGAGAGCAGGCTTTTCAGGTATTCTATCCTTGAAGAAATCAACGATAGGTGCAACCTTGCCTTTTGCTGCTGCTGCGATCTTTTGTCCTTGTTTGACAAAGAATTTTGCAAAGGGGCTAAGACTCTTTGCTGCTTGTTTTTCAAGTTTTGCAATATCTTCATCTGTAAGAAGAACACCAAGGTCATAACTCTTTGCGCCATATGTTGCTTGGAGAGTTTGTGCATGCTTGTCAAAACGATAAAGTGTTTTGCTTTCGTCTTCAACTTCAGTTTGAATATCCCATGTGACGATTTCTTTTGCAAAGATAAATGTCTTGTGGGGCTTGAGGTTGAAACGAACTTCTTCTTTTGTTGCATCAACTGTGTTGTCTGCATTGATGATTGAACGAATGACAGGTGTGTGTGCTGCAGGATTTGATGAAACGATGCTTACGTCACGTCCCATAACTTCAACACTGTTGAGTTTGCAGTGAAGTGCACCATCTTCTGCAAGGTCAAAACCTTCAGGACGGACACCAACAAACACTTCTTGATTTTCAACACCGGGTGCATCAAGAACTGCATCTTCGCCAATGTAAACCTTTCCATCACGGACTTCACCATTGAAGACATTGATAGGAGGTGTGCCGAGGAATTTTGCAACAAAGAGGTTTGCAGGACTATCATAGACGTCTTGAGGTGCACCAATTTGTTGAAGGACACCAAGTTTCATAACAACGATCATATCTGAAATGCTCATTGCTTCTTCTTGGTCGTGTGTGACGAAGATTGTTGTGATCTTTGTTTCTCTTTGGATTCTTCTAATTTCTTCACGTGTTTGAAGTCTCAAACGAGCGTCAAGGTTTGAAAGAGGTTCGTCGAGAAGGAGAACTCTAGGCATTTTGACAAGTGCACGTGCGATTGCAACACGTTGTTGTTG
>JAZRGC010000095.1:0-1617 GCA_045643985.1 Clostridia bacterium | reverse complement strand
AAAAGACCTGGTATGTACATCGGTTCAACCGACGAACATGGCCTTCATCACCTTGTAACTGAGGTTGTGGACAACTCTATCGACGAAGCGCTTGCTGGCTATTGTACTAAAATTGAAGTAGTCATCAATTTTGACGGCTCTTGTTCTGTCATTGATAATGGCCGTGGTATTCCAACTGGCATTATTGAAAAAGAAGGAAAAAGCGCTGTTGAAGTTGTTCTTACAAAACTTCACGCTGGTGGAAAGTTTGGTGGAGAAGGTTACAAGATTTCCGGTGGACTTCACGGGGTTGGTGTATCTTGTGTAAACGCCCTTTCAAAATACATGAAAGCCGATGTTTATCAAAACGGCAACCATTATAAAATTGAGTTTTCCCGTGGCAAAGTTATCACCCCTCTTGAAATTGTAAACAAGACTGAAAAACGTGGAACAACAATCACATTCCTTCCTGATGATGAAATTTTTGAAACAACAAATTTCAACTACGAAATTATGAGAAACCGATTTAGAGAAATCGCATTCTTAAACAAAGGTCTTGTAATCACTCTTGAAGACAAACGCGAAGGACAAGAACGCAAAGAAGAATTTGAATTTAAAGGCGGAATTGTTGAATTTGTTGACTATTTAAACAGAAACAAAGAAACACTTCTTTCTGCACCTGTATATTTTAACAAATTCAACCGCAATAAAGAAGATGAACTTGAAAATGAAATCGAAGTTTGTTTTCAATTCAACGAAGGTTACAGCGAAGTAATCAACGCTTACGCCAACAACATCAACACTGAAGAAGGTGGAACTCACCTTGAAGGATTTAAATCAGGTCTTACAAAAGTAGTCAACGACTATGCGATTGCAAACAAGATTATTAAAGACAACGAAAAACTTTCTGGCGAAGACTGCCGCGAAGGTATTACCGCAGTAATCAGCGTAAAACTTCGCAATCCACAATTTGAAGGCCAGACCAAAACAAAGCTTGGCAACAGCGAAATGAGAAACTTTGTTTATAAGGCAGTTGTTGAAGAATTTGGCGACTATCTTGACCGCCACCCTATCGAAGCCAAAAACCTTATTATGAAATCAATCACTGCGCAACGTGCAAGAGATGCAGCAAGAAATGCCAGAGAACTTACTAGAAGAAAAGGAGTTCTTGAATCAACAACCCTTCCAGGAAAGCTTGCTGACTGTCGCGAAAAAGACAGAAGACTTTGCGAAATTTACATCGTAGAGGGAGATTCTGCCGGCGGTAGTGCAAAAGGTGGAAGAGACAGCCGTTTCCAAGCAATCTTGCCACTGCGTGGAAAAATCCTCAACGTAGAAAAAGCAAGGCTCAACAGAATTTTGGAAAACGCGGAAATCAAAGCAATGATTACAGCTTTCGGCTGCGGAATTGGCGAAGAATTCAACATTGAAAAGCTTCGTTATGACAAAATCATCTGCATGACCGATGCCGACGTAGACGGATCGCACATCAGAATCCTTCTTCTTACATTCTTCTTCCGCTTTATGCGTCCACTTATCGAGCAAGGACACGTATATGCGGCAAAACCACCTCTTTATTTAATCCAAAGAAACAAGAAAGAAAACTTCTATTTCCACAGGGATGAAGAGCTTGACGAG
>JAZRGC010000094.1:0-2392 GCA_045643985.1 Clostridia bacterium | reverse complement strand
ACGATCCGACTTCACAATGCTTGGCATCAATGTGGATATCGTAATGCCCAAATTGCCCGGATATGCAAAGCCTTGCAATTCATCAAAGATTGCATTGCTCGTAGTCGCAGAAACACTTTCCAACTCAAAAGTTGGTGGATTTTTTAAACGTATATTAAACGGAGGTAACTTATGATAGATTTTGACAAATTCGGTCTTAATGACGTAGCTGAAAATTATGAAACCGAAGAAGAAAACGATGGCATTCTTGAACAAACATTTGATGATGTTGTTGAAGAAGTGCAAAACTTTAAGGAAGACAAGCCTGTTGTGCATCAAGAACCAGTTTCAAGAAAAACACCCGGCAAGGCAAATATTGTTGTAGTCGGTGTCGGTGGTGGCGGTAACAATGCTGTCAACAATATGATCCGTGCAGGCATCAAGAGTGCAAGTTTTGTTGTTATGAACACAGATCTTCAAGCACTCAATATGTCGCTTGTACCACCTCAATGCAAAATCCAACTTGGCAACTCACACACAGGTGGCCTTGGTGCAGGTTCAGATCCCGAAGTGGGCAGACTTGCAGCAGAAGAATCACGCGAAACAATCAAGGCAGCACTCAAAGGAATTGATCTTTTGTTTATCACAGCCGGTATGGGTGGTGGCACAGGCACAGGCGCAGCACCCGTTATCGCAGAAATTGCAAAATCTATGGGCATTTTGACGGTTGCAGTTGTCACAAAACCCTTCAACTTTGAAGGCGCACTCCGTATGAAGAATGCTGAAATGGGCATAAGAAACCTCCAAAACTTTGTTGATACATTGTTGGTTATCCCCAACCAAAAACTCACTGAAGTTCTTGACAAAAATGTGTCATTCAAACGTGCATTTGAAATTGCTGACGATGTTCTTCGCCAAGGTGTCCAAGGCGTAAGTGATGTTATCACCAATCCTGAACTCATCAACCTTGACTTTGCCGATGTAAGAACAGTCCTTCGCAACAAAGGTCTTGCACATATGGGTATTGGCTATGGCAAAGGCGAAAAGAGAGTTATTGAAGCAGTTCGTGGAGCAGTGTTCTCACCTCTCCTTGAAACAGATATTGAAGGCGCAACTGGCATCATCGTCAACATCAGTGGTGGCGAAGATATGCTTCTTAGCGAAGTCACCGAAGCATGTGATATCGTAAGACAAGTTGTTGATCCTACTGCAAATATCATTTTTGGTACAGCATTTGTGCCCGAAAAGAAGGATATCGAAATCACAATCATTGCAACTGGATTTATGGACAAAAACTCAGCACCTGCACGCAGTGTTGGTTCAACCCCTATTGTCAATGGCACACCTGTTGCAACAGCATTGTACACAGCAGAAGAAGTTGCATCAACAGTGGAAGAAGAAACACCTGTTGAAGAAGTCCACGAAGAAATCGTCATTCAACGTCCCATCTTCACACGTCCTGAACCTGTTGTGGCACCAGCACCTGCACCCGTAGTTGAGCAACCTGTTCACGAAGAAGAAATTCAATCATCACGTATTGACTATACAAGAAGTGGAAAACAAGTTCCCGCATTCCTTCGTAGAATAAGAGGCGATCGCCAATAATCAAGCATAAATTATACACATACAAATAAAAAGAAGCCGTTTGGCTTCTTTTTTTTATAAATTTTTGTGGCCTGTTATATGAGTTGTTGACAAAAAGAGAAAGTTTTTGCAGTAGGTTTCATTTATCATTTACTCGTGACGGTATATGTGGAAATCGTAATATTCAATAATCTTTGCATTGATTGTCTGTTGGGTGTTACGACAAGCATATGTAAAAGGCGTAAGATAAAGAAATTAAGGCAATTGCTGTCTGCCATCATAGGCAGTATGTTTGCAGTATTTTATCCTCTTATGCCAACCGTCGCACAAATATTGGTAAGATTGCTTTTGGCATTTTTACTTGTTGCAATTATTGACAAATATAACTCTGTGAAGGACTATTTGATATCCGTTGGCATCTATGTTGCATTGACTTATGTGCTTGGTGGGTTTGTTTATGGGATATCAAATTTAGTTGGTGTTGATATTCGCAATTATCTTGTTTTAGGCATTCTAATGCTATCAATTCTAATTTTAGAAACGATAATTTGGTTTGTGATGAAGCAAAAGCCACAGGAGAAAAGGCATGTTTACGATATTAAGATTAAGTTTAAAAACCAATATTATGTATTCAAAGGATTTTATGATAGTGGAAACACATTGACTGATCCTTTGACAAATATGCCAGTTGTCATATTGTCTAAATCAGTTGTCGATAAACTAAGTGAGAATGGTGTAGTTACATATGATGGGTATATTGAAGTTGAAACAATCAATGGGGAAAGCACAGTGCCTATTATAGAAATTGATGAAATCCACTGTGGAAAAG
>JAZRGC010000093.1:0-3105 GCA_045643985.1 Clostridia bacterium | reverse complement strand
GCGGAATTGGCAGACGCGCTAGATTCAGGTTCTAGTGAAAGCTTTTTTCATATGGGTTCAAGTCCCTTCATCTGCACCAAAAAAATGACTACTCATTTATGGGTAAGTCATTTTTTTATTGTCCAAAAGCACAAAAGGGACTTGAACGGGTGGGTATCGCAGGAATTTATCTTAATTTCGCAGTCTTGCCTGCGACAAGAGATGGACACCCATCTCTTGCCACACTGGCGTGATAGCATCAAAGATGCGGAGCAAGTCCCTTCATCTGCACTAGACACTGAGTATATCGGCAGTTTTTCACTTTTTGCGAAAAATAGATTTGTTTAATTTGCGCAAAAAGTGTTTTTTTATGTCGTTTTGTATGTTATATTATATGTACAATATCTAAAAGGGCAAATTTGCATATATAGGCAAAAGTAAATAGGAAGAAAAATGAGCACTCACACTAAAACACAAAACAACCCAAAAGCAATTTTTTTTGTAGTTGTACTATTTATCGCCGTAGGCTTGACTTTTGTGGTTTCTGGCATATACTTAGGAGCCCAACATAAGAACATTGATGACGGCAGAATTCATACCACTGCGACAATTGTCGATATACAGGAAGAACTTGAAGTAAGGGGACACTATGATTACACGGTGTATGTAGTATATTCAGTCGATGGCGAAGAAGTCCTTGCGCAGTTGTCAGGTTATATTAGCAGTTATTATGTGGGCGAAGAATTAGAAATTTATTACTACCTTGATGACTTGTCACGTGTCCACAGTGAAAAAGGCATGACGACATTAAGCATCGCTTTCCCAGTAGCGGGCGCTATCTCAATAGCAGTTGGTGTGGCTGCGCTAGTCTTGTTCATAAAACAAAAAAAATCGACATACACCACTCACAACAGCGACAATAGCAACACTAATCAACGCAACGGCAATAACAACACTAATCAAAGCACCGGCAAGAAAGCACGTGCCAACAAAAAGTCCTCATTTGCTTTCACGCTTTTTATTACATTGTTTGCCTTGTTGATGTTGGGCATAGGTGTTTATCTCATTCTTTCAATATGTGACGTAGATGACGGCAAGAGAGTGTACACCACAGCAACCATTACAGAGGTTATCGAACATCGTGGCGCTGATGGCGAAATCATCTATTGCCCATATGTATCCTACGAAGTAGATGGCACAATCATTGAAACAGAAATCTACGAAAATGCACCTGAATTAAGGGAAGGCACTGTGATAGGGATCTACTATTATCCACAAAAGCCACAAAAGGCAACGATAGTCAGCAAACCTAATATTTTAGACTTGTTGTTCCCAATTGGTTTTTCGTGTTTTGCGCTTTTCATGTCATCGCTGGGAATTGCTACACTTATTGGACTGATAAAGGACAGAAAGAACGAGGTTGAGGACACAGGCAGTGACCGAACTGATGACAATGGCAACGCCATTGGCTATGACAGCACAATTGACTATCCGTTTGAGTAAATCTTGGCATCGCATATTGCCGAAGATTGTATAAGTTTTGATTGTTGACACAACAACCAAAGTGAAAATAAACATTAAGGAAACAATATGGACAGAAAATATTACACACAAAACAATTCTAGACAAGGCAGTTGGTTTGGCTTGATATTAATTATTTTTGGCTTGTTGTTTGTGACTATGGTTATATCCTTAGGCGTTCAAAACTTGGGCAAGGGTGGAGGCAAAATTTTTACCACTGCGACAATTTGTGATATACAGAAAGATATTGTACTAAACGAAGGCGAGTACGAGAGAGTGAGCACGGTATATGTAGTGCATTCAGTCAATGGCGAAGAAGTCCTTGCAGAGTTATCGGGTTATTCAAGTGATTATTATGTGGGTAAAGAGATAGAGATCTATTATTATCCCGATGAACTAACGATTGCTCATGTTACATATGGCTCATTATCATTTGTTATTATGGCCTCAATTATTGGAACGATAATAATTGTTGTTGGCGCATTGTTGTTGCCTCGCTATCGCAAAATGTCACCCTACAATGGTAATTCCACCACTCAACGTCATAGCTGGAGATTACGTGCCAAAAACAAAAATTCCAGCATCAATCAAAACAACGACAGGACACGTGCTGGCAAAAAACGATCTAAAGAGGGTGATTGGTTGTTTGGTTTGGCATTTATGATTGTTGGCTTGTTGTTTGCAACTGTTGGCATATACCTTGTAGCCCAAGACATGGACAAGGATGACGGCAGAATATATACCACTGCAACAATTATCGAGATACAGGAAGATGTCAACTTTAGAGGAGATGATTTTGAAACTGATTACACAGTGTTTGTAGTATATTCAGTCGATGGCGAAGCAGTCCTTGCACAGTTGTCAGATTATGCGAGCGGTTATCATGAAGGCAAAGAGATAGAAATCTATTACTATCTTGACGATTTGACGTACGTTTCCATCAAAAGATCGCCGTTTATGCTTATTTTCCCTCTATTTTTGGGTTTGATATTTGTTTGTGTTGGCGCATTGTTTTTACCTCGTTATCGTAAAAAATCAACTGACAACAATAATGCCAGTGTCAATCAAAGCCATGATAAGAAAGCACGTGCCAACAAGCCATCACTTGCTCTTTTGATTTGCTTTACTGTGGGTGGATTGTTGTTCTTGGGCATAGGTGTTTATCTCATTATTTCGGAATGTGACATAGATGGTGGAAACAGAGTGTACACCAAAGCAATTGTTACAGAAATTGAAGAAACCACCAACAATGGATACAGCATCTACAATACTCGTGTGTCTTACGAAGTGGATGGCGAGATTGTTGAAGCAGGATTCTACGGAAATGCACCTATGTATAGTGAAGGCACTGAGATAAGGATTTACTATTATCCAGAAAGCCCACAAAATCCCACGATCGCAAGGGCAACGAATACTAAAAACTTGTTGTTCCCAATTGTTTTTTCGTGTTTTGGACTCCTCATATCAGTGATGGGAATGTACGGTCTTATTAGGATGTTTGCTGAAAGAAAAGAGGAGGTCGTTCAGGACACAGGCAGTGACCGAACTGATGACAATGGCAACGCCATTGGCTATGCCAGCACAATTGACTATCCCTTTGAGTAA
>JAZRGC010000092.1:0-13217 GCA_045643985.1 Clostridia bacterium | reverse complement strand
AAAAGGAAGATATAATGTCATTGTCAACAATCTTGGCAAGTGTGAGAATAAAACTGAATATCTTGAACAAAATCAAGAGGAACTAGCATTCCTGTTGAAATCATCATACAACCGTATGAAAGAAAGTTATGACAATATGAGAGTAAGGGTGGGAGAAGGAGTCCTTTCAAACACCGTTTACTGTGGGCTTCGCTTGCAAATCGAGCGATTGCTCAAAGGAGTTGAAAAATGCCATACGATCCGTTTGTAGTTCTTGGCGTAAAAAAAGGCGCAACACAAAGTGAAATCCTTGAAGCATACAAGGAAAAGAGAGCACACTATCAAAGCCTTGTTTGGGAAGAAGGTGAAGTGGGTGCAAATGCTGCACGTATGATCGATGACCTTGACAGGGCATATCAAGTTGCAATGGAATATTCACACGACAGTGCATCAGTCAGTGGCGATGAGCAAACTGAAGGTTTTGACGTGTTTTCAGGTGTCAAGGAAGCAATCAAAAACAAGGACTTTGCAAGAGCACAATCACTCCTTGATGACAACTTTGACAGAGGTGGCGAGTGGCACTATTATCAAGCCATTGTTTACTATGAAAAGAGTTGGCTTCAAGAGAGTAAAAAGCAACTTGAAATCGCATTGTCAATTGACCCAAACAATGCAAAATATCAAAAAGCCCTTGACAATATGAAGAAGAAAATTGACGGCACAAATGCTTTCAAGGATCAATCACAAGAAAAGGGCAGAAAGAGAGAAAGAACCAACAGGAGAGATGACGATGATGAATATCGTTATCGCTCATATCGCCAACAAAGTGAAGAAGACACAGCATGTAGAGTTTGCCAAGGACTTCTTTGCGCAGACTGTTGCTGTGAATGTATGGGTGGCGACTTGATTTCTTGTTGCTAAATTACTCAAATGAAAACAAAAAGGACACGCAGTGACGTAATTTATGAAGTTGCCCTTGGTGGAATTTCAACTGCCATAGCGCTTCTTCTTGTGTGGCTTTCTGTGGTTGTGCCCTATGGTACAATCGCATTGTACGTCATGGCAACAATAGCACTGATTGTGCCCCTTTCACAAAGATATTATTTTGCAACCATATCAGCATACATTGTATCGTCGCTGTTGGCTTTTGCCATAGTCGGCGATATTTTACTTATTTCAGGCTATGTTGTATATTTTGCCCCTATGAGTATAATATCCGGTATTATGCTTGAAAAGAAGGTGAAACAATACATCACAATCCCAGTGAAAGTGGTGTATATTGGTCTTGCAATTGCATTCCTTTATTATGTTGCAGGATCAATTGTGGTGTCGGACAAATTGTTCGACAAAGTGCCTTTCTGGGCAGTGGAAATTGTTGGAATCGTTGCCTTGCTTGCCATAGATTTTCTTATGGGATATGTCTATCAATCAATCAAGAACAAGGTGTCAAAAGTCCTTAGAAAGCGCGCAAATAATGACGAAAATGACGACACAAACAGTGGCACAAACCAAGACAAAATGAGTGAAGAAGACAACCCATTTTCTCTTGAAGATGAGCCTAGCGTAAGCGCAGTTGATGTTTTTGACCAAGACAAATATGATGACAAAAACAAGGAGTACAATGGCAGTGTTTTCAGTGATGAAATTGAAAACACGGAAAATGAGCAAAATGACCAAAATAATGGTTTATAATTGCAAATTCGTTTAATAAAACATTGAATATGTCAAAATAGCAAAAAAAGACAGCCACAAGAACGGGCTGTTTTTTTTTGTTTGAAAACCCCTTTTGAAAAGCACCAAAAAAGGATAGGTAAGTTTATCTTTGGGCAATATATCCCAAAAATTCTGCCCCTGCTTCAATGACTTGCTCAATACGTTTGTCACGAAGGGAGTAGAAGATGATTTTGCCCTGTCTTCTTCCTTTGACAATGCCTGCCGATCTAAGATAACGAAGTTGATGTGAGCAGGTTGTTTGGTTTAAGGAAAGAAGGTTGCATAAGTCGCTGACACACAATTCGCTTATGGACAAAGCGCATATGATTTTTGTCCGTGTTGCATCAGCGCATGCACCAAAAAATTCGGATAGAGAGTATAGTACTGCGTTTCTAGGGAGATAGTTTTTGACCAAGGTTGCTGTTTCAAAATCAATTAAGGTTTCCATATCAGCATATTAGCATATAAAAACCTGCAAAAAACAAATCACTTTGTCGCAAAGTGGAGCATATTGTGATAAAAAAGCCGTTGGGGGAAATTATGTTTGAAAACAACTGGTATTTGTTTCTGCTTATAGTTTTTTTGGTGTTTTCTGGAGATGGCGCATTGTCGAGTACGGAGATTGCAGTGATGGGGGCAATTTTGCTTGCCTTGACACTGACTTCAAATGATGGAAATTGTTGTTGTGGCAACGTGTAGTTTCATTTGAATTGTCGTAAGTTGTTGGCAGTGCACAAAAGTGATTGCATATGAAAAACTTTGATGATTGTGTGAAAGACTGACGGCACTATTTGAGTTTTGTTGCGCTCAGCACATATGCACTTATATAATATAATAAATAAGCCGAAAATTTTCGGCTTATTTCTGTCATTGATATTTACTATTTTGCTTTTTTAGGTTATAATCATTTTATGATTGATTTCAAGACAAAACTCAAAGACGTGCCTGAAAATCCTGGTGTATATCTTATGCTGGACGCTTTGGGCAACATAATTTACGTTGGCAAAGCCAAAAATTTGAAAAATCGCTTGCGTCAATATTTCCATAATTCGGTGAAAACCGTCAAGGTTATGGCAATGCTTGACCATGTGGCAGATTTCAGGTATATCATTTGCGCAACGGAAGTTGATGCCCTTGTCACTGAAAACAATCTAATAAAAAAGCACTCTCCACAATACAACATTCTGCTGAAAGACGACAAGTCCTATCCCTTCATTCGCATCAATCTCAAAGAGGATTATCCCACAATATCCCTTGTGCGAGCACTGAAAAATGACGGTGCAAAATATTTTGGACCTTATATGCAGTCTGTCAACATCAAGGATATTTTTGATCTTATTCACTCGGCATTCCGTGTCCGTGATTGTCATCGTGATATGGCAAAGCCCACACGTCCTTGCTTGAATGCTCATCTTGACAGGTGTCTTGCCCCTTGCTCCGGCAAAGTGACCAAAGACGAATATCGTGATGAAGTTGCCAAAGTTGTTGCATTTTTGAAGGGCAACGACAGAGAAGTGGAAAAGGTGCTCACTGAAAGGATGCATCGTTTTGCCGAAGAAGAAAACTTTGAAGTGGCATTGAAATACAAGGAAAAACTTGCAGTCCTTGACAAACTCGTGCGCAAGCAAGTGTCTGCATTGCCAAAGGACTTCAATCTTGACGTATTCGCCAGTGAAACGAATGGCATAAAGATTGCAGTCAATATGCTTGTTGTCCGTGGTGGAAAACTTGTGGGCGCAGAAAACTCGGTGTATGACGGCATAGATGAAAATCTCACATCATTCCTTTTCCAATTCTACACAAACAATCCCCCTGTGTGCGATGAAATCATAACCGATGGGGTTGTGGACGGAGATGCTCTTGCATCTGCACTCAGTCAATTGGCAGGAAGAAAAATTCATATTTTAGAGCCAAAACAAGGGGTGCGCAAGCAACTTCTTGACCTTGCTCACACCAATGCCCACGATGCTCTTGAAAAGCACGGCACAATGGAAGAAAGGAAGGATATTCGCACAAAAGGCGCAGTGAAGCAACTTGGCGAAGTTCTTGGGCTCAAAACCTTGCCAAGGCGCATTGAATGCTTTGATATATCCCACATTTCTGGGGTGGACAAAGTGTCTAGTATGGTGGTTTTTGAAGATGGCGAGCCAAAGAAATCCCATTATAGAAAATTCAAAATCAAGACAGTTGAAGGCAACAATGACTTTGCTTCAATGAAGGAAACCTTGACACGCCGTCTTGAAAGATTGAACAATCCCGAAGAAGCCGATGAGAGTTTTTCATTAATCCCTGACCTGATTGTCATTGACGGTGGAAAGGGGCAACTTGCATATGCCCTTGATTCCCTTGCACTGCAAGGAAGGCAGGATTTGCAAATCATATCCCTTGCAGAAAGAAATGAAGATGTATATCTTGGCACAGATCCTAAAAATGCAGTAGTGCTTCCAAAAGATTCGGTGGCTCTACAACTTCTTCAAAGAGTCCGTGACGAAGCCCATAGGTTTGCAATCACGTATCACAGAAATCTCCATGGAAAGAGAATGAATGAAAGCATACTTACAACCATAGACGGCATAGGCAAAAAGAAGTCGGCAGACCTTTTGAAGAAGTTTGGCTCAGTTGAAAATATCCGTAGGGCGACCGATGAAGAAATTGCCCTAGTTGACGGATTTTCAGTGAAATCGGCAGGACTATTGAAAGAAAATCTTGAAAAAATCCTTTCAAAAAAGAGAGATGACTAAAAGTGGACAATCTTTTGGCAGGACACAATACCTTGTGATTTGAAAATTGCAAGAAAAATCTAGTTGAGCAATGAGAACCTTTTATATATAATATAAACTGCGCACTTTTGGTGGCACAAATCACTGAAAGATAAAATATGTGCAAAAAAATATTGTGGGACAAAATTGTCGCATAGAAAAGTTTATATTCAAGTCAAGTCCTAAAACCAAACAACCAGCGTATAGTGTTGTATGGAAACTCTATACAATGTATCGGCAAAGAATATTACAACCTACGGTGGCAACGGCATTGTCAAAGAAATCTTGCTCCCTGAAACTTTTGAAGAAGTGCAAGAGTTGTGGGCAAACCTTGACAACATTTCAATCCTTGGTGGTGGTTCAAACACCATAATTCTTGACGGTGTAATCAATGACAAAGTGGTGTCATTCAAGAAACTAGACAGCATAGAAATTGATGGCAACATAGTCAGAGTTGGTGCAGGAGCAAGGCTGCATAGGGTGGTGCACAAGGCAAGAGAATGTGCCTTGGGTGGACTTGAATTTATGATGGGTGTGCCTGCCACAATAGGTGGACTTATCAAAATGAATGCAAGTGCATTTGGGCACGAAATCGGGGTTTATGTTGACAAAATTGTTGCATTAAACCACGACTTTGAGATTTGCGAATATTTTGCACCCTTTGATTTTGGATATAGACGTGGTTTTCAAGGGGTTGTGTTGCAGGTGGATCTTCGCCTTGACACAATGGAAAGAGAACAGTCTGTTGCAAAGGAAAATCAATATAGAGCAATAAGGCGACTGCGTCAACCTGTGGGCAGGTCGGCAGGCAGTGTGTTCAAAAATCCTTCTAAGAGTGCAGGATACTATATTGACAAAGTTGGCTTGAAAGGCACAAGGATTGGTGGAGCGCAAATATCCACCTTGCATGGAAACTTTATTGTCAACACAAATGACGGCAGTGCAGATGATTATCTTCAACTTGTTGCCCTTGCAAAAGGCAGGGTGTATGAAGAATTTGGGATACTGCTTCAAGAAGAATTTGTGTTGATTGGAGAAATATGAAATTTGTTGGCGACTATCATACACATACAAAGGAAAGTGATGGCAAGGGCTCAGTCCTTGACAATATTTTGTCTGCGCAAAATCTCGGTCTTGAAGAAGTGGCAATTGCAGATCACTCATTTGCAACAATTGCTTGCAAAATGACACATGAGAAGTTTGAAAAGCAGGAAAGAGAGATTGCAGAATATTTTGCCGGCACAGAAAATCCTATCAAAGTGCTCCACAGTGTAGAAGGCAACCTTTTGGGATTTGATGGGGACATCGACATACCTGATGACATAATTGAAAGGGTGGACATACTTCACGTTGGTTTCCATAGGTTTTTAAACTTGAAGGAAATATCAAAAAACAGGAGATATGTTTTTGTCAACGGATTTGGCTCAAAGTCATCAAAGGAGCACATAAAAGAGTTGAACACAATGGCATATCTCAAAGCCATGGACAAATATCCAATTGACGTCATTGTGCACCCAGGACATCGTTGTCCCATTGATATGGAAGCCATATGCAAAAAAGCAGTGGAAAAAAACGTGTATATCGAACTCAATGAAAAGCACGTGGAAACAATAGAAAAGGACATCGAAACCATAATTGAAAGTGATGTAAAATTGATTGTCGGCTCTGACGGACACAGACCTGACAAGGTGGGAAGATTTGATAGAGTTGCAGATTTTATTGCAAGACACAATATCCCCGAAGAAAGAGTGTTTGGGCTCAAACAAAAGCCAACATTCAAGAATAAGAAAAAAGGAAACTGAAAATGGCAGAAAATACATCTTTTAGAAATTCAGTTGTAGATGAAATCGTTGCAATGCCTTTGGAAAAGGGCGATGGTATATTTGCATTTATTTCGGCAATTGCAAAAAATGCAGGAGTTGTCAACATCAGCAAGAAACGTATCAATCTTGTGATGAGTGTGGACTCCTATGCCGTTGCAATGTATCTTGTGGAAGCACTGAAATCCGTCTATCCCACAGAGTTTGAAATCTCTTGTGATGAAATCAAATCGGGAGCAAAGAAGGGAGAAAGAGCCTATTCAGTTGCAGTGCAAACAGGCTTTACAAAACAAGTGTTGATGGACGCTTGCCTCATCAATGACGACACCCCCGGCATCGAACTTGATGTACCTGAAAAGTTTGCAAGAGAATACTCATATGCCATTGCATATTTGAGAGGGCTTTTCCTTGCATCAGGTGGCATATATGTGCCTTCACTTGAAGGGGAAGAAAAGAAGGACGGATATCACTTTGAATATCGTCTTGAAGATGAAGAAACAGCAAAGAGCGTGTCCAATCTTTTGGCATCTTTGGGCATCAGTACAAAGATAAACGAAAGAGGAAATATGTGGCTTGTATATATCAAGGACAAGGAAGAAATTGTCAAAGTTCTTGACAGAATGAATCTTGGCGAATGTGTCCTTGCACTGCGCAAAATCATTGATGAAAGAGAAACTGCCAATGCTCTCAATCGTGCAGTCATTTGCGAAACAGCCAACCTTGACAAAACCTACGTTGCAGCATCAAAACATCTGCTTGCAATAGGCATCATCGAAGACAGTGTTGGCATTGACACACTGCCCAGTGCACTTCAAGAAACTGCAAAATGTCGTATGGAATTTCAACAAGCATCATACGAAGAAATGGCAGACATCTTGGGTGTCAGCAAAAGTTGTTTGAACCATAGATTGCGCAAACTTGTTGAGATTGCAGAATCTATACAAAATGGCACAAACGAAGATTAAAACATAGAAAACGACAGGATAAAACCTTTATTTTGGCAATATAACGGAGAAGAAAATGGGAAACTTTGTACACTTACACCTTCACACAGAATACAGTTTGCTTGATGGCGCAGTGCGTCTCACACAGCAAGTGTTCAAGAAGGATGATGAAGGAAAATTGAAGGCTACGACTGCATATCCACTGGCTGAAGCATTGAAGGCAAGAGGCATGGATGCAGTGGCAATCACTGACCACGGTAATATGTACGGCGTGCACGTATTTGTTGAAACAATGCGCAAAAACGGCATCAAACCTATTGTGGGCAGTGAGTTTTATGTTGCAGACAATATGTATGTCAAAAACTCTGATGTTTTGTACAAAAATTATCACCTTGTTCTTCTTGCCAAAAATATGGTGGGCTACAAAAACTTGATGAAGTTGTCATCGGCATCTTTCGTTGATGGTTTTTATGGCAAACCACGTATTGACCTTGATCTTCTCAGCAAGCACACAGAAGGTCTTATCTGTTGCTCGGCATGTCTTGCAGGGGCAATTCCACGTCATCTTCTTCATGGCGACTATGAAGGAGCAAAGGAATATGCTTTGAAGATGAAATCAATGTTTGCAGAGGGGGATTTTTATATCGAACTTCAAGACCATGCAATCCCTGAAGAAAAGAAAGTCCTGCCCCTTCTTTATCAATTGGCAAAAGAAATTGGTGTCAAAGTTGTTGCAACCAATGACGTCCACTACATAGAAAAGGAAGATGCAGATATTCAAGATACAATGGAATGTATCAACCTTGGTTGCAAGAAGAATGAAGTCAACAAGGCAAGATTTGAAAACGACAGTTTCTATCTCAAATCATACGAAGAAATGAGCGACCTTTTCAAATGGTGTCCTGAAGCCATTGAGTCAACAGTTGAAATTGCTGACAAGGTTGATGGGGACTACTACGTTGTCAAGGCAAAGGAAAACTTCATTCCTAAATATACCAATGATGAAATGGGAGATAGAAACACCAAAGAATATCTCCACGATATTGCTTGGGAAAAAATCAAAACAAAATATGATGAAATCACTCCTGAAATCGCAGACAGGTTGAACTACGAACTCAGTGTCATAGACGAGTGTGGTTTCAATGACTATTTCTTGATTGTGTGGGACTATGTCCACGCAGCACAACAAAAGGGAATCCCTGTAGGTCCCGGACGTGGCAGTGGTGTTGGCAGTATTGTTGCATATTCAATTGGCATCACAGACGTTGATCCTTTGAAATATAATCTTCTGTTTGAAAGATTTTTGTCGAAGGAAAGAGTTTCAATGCCCGACTTTGATATCGACTTCTGTTTTGTGAGAAGACCCGAAATCATCGACTACTGTGTTGAAAAATATGGCGAAAACAACGTGTCGCAAATCATTGCATATTCAACAATGAGTGCAAAGGCAGCATTCAAGGACGTTGCACGTGTATATAACGTTTCATACACCGATTCAAACAACTGGGCAAAGTTTATCCCCGGTGGAAAGGTTATGCTCCAAATGGTTTTGACTCCGGGCACAGAGTGCTACTCGGAAGATTTCAAGGAACTTTATGAAACAAATCCTCTTGCAAGAAACATAATTGATGTTGCAATACGCCTTGAAGGTATGCCCAGACAGACAAGTGAGCACGCTGCAGGTGTTGTTATCTGTGGTGAGCCTATTGTTGAGCATGTTGCATTGTCAAGAAATGGCGATGATATTACCACCCAATACGACAAGGGTATGGTTGAGCAAATCGGCCTTCTCAAAATGGACTTTTTGGGCTTGAAAACCTTGACGGACATCAGCGAAGCCATCAAGTATATCAAGGAAGACAAAGGTGTGGACATTGATTTCCACAAACTTGGATATGAAGATCCCAAGGTTTATGAACTTATTTCATCGGGGGATTGTGTGTCAATCTTCCAACTTGAAAGCGGTGGTATGACCAAATTTATGAATCAACTTCAACCCACTTGCCTTGAAGACGTTATGGCAGGCATATCCATGTATCGTCCTGGTCCTATGCAGTTCCTTGACGACTTCTTGAAGGGCAAGCGCAATCCAGGTGCAGTTGAATATGCTCATCCATTACTCAAAGAAGTCCTTGAAGTCACATATGGATGTATTGTCTATCAAGAACAGGTTATGCAAATCGCACAAAAAGTGGCAGGCTACTCATTTGGTGGCGCTGACATTATGAGACGTGGTATTGCAAAGAAAGACTTGAAAAAACTTGAAATGCAAAGAAAAATCTTCCTTTATGGTGGTGTCCTTGAAGGAGATAAGACGCAAAAATACGTCCCCGGTGCAATTGCAAACGGTATGGATGAAAAGTTGGCAAACACACTTTTCGATCAAATTTTGAAGTTTGCAAGTTATGCATTCAACAAATCACACGCTGCTGCATACACATTCTTGACCTATCAAACAGGTTATCTCAAGTGCTATTATCCCACACACTTGATGGTGGCAGTCATCAACAACCGTATCACAAACTCAGATGAACTTAGACACTACGTCAACTACCTTCGTAGGCAAGGTGTCAAGATTATGGCACCTGACATCAACCGTTCAAAGAAGTTCTTCTCAATTGAAGATGGCAACGTCCGTTACGGTCTTATGGGCATCAAAAACGTTGGTGAGCAGGCTATGGAATATGTGTTGACAGAAAGAGAAAACGGACCTTTCAAAGACATCCGTGACTTCATCGAAAGATGCTCTGGACAGATCAACAAACGTATGGTTGAAAGTTTAATAAAGGGTGGCGCACTTGATTGTTTTGGCAAGACAAGAGCAACACTTCTTGCATCTTATGAGCGCATTATGGCAACTGTTTCCAACGATAAAAAGAGCAGTTTGTCAGGTCAACTTAGTCTGTTTGATGACCTTGTTGAAGATGTCAGCATACAATATACCGAACTTGATGAATACCCCCAAGAACAGATTTTGGCAGACGAAAAAGAGGTCCTTGGTATGTACGTCAGTGGACACCCTCTTGACAACTACAAATCACGGAAAGGGGAGTTTAACTTTGAAACTAGTATGCTTTATAGTACGGATTTTGTTGAAAACGAGGTTTCGGGCGAGTATATTGATCAAGGTATGACTGTCGATCCTGAGTGGAATGGAAAGCAGGTTTCAATGGGTTGTATTGTGTCATCATTTGAGAAGAAGGTGTCCAAGAGCAATCAAGCAAAATTCGCAGTTGGTATGCTTGAAGACAAGATGGGCTCAATCTCATTCAGCATGTATGCAAGGGCATACGAACAATATGGCAAACTTCTTGAAAGTGATGCACCGTTGAGAGTCTTTGGACGTATTGATCTTCGTGACGAAACCGATCCAAAAGTCAATATTGACAGAATCGAACTTTGGAAGAATACAAACCCTGTCACTCAATCAACAAGCAAGGGTGTATTGTATGTGCTTATTGGCACACCCACTGAGCAAAAACTTATTGCAGGAGTTCTTACAATGTTCCCAGGCGACACCCCTGTTCAAGCACAAGTGTGGAAGGGTGGCAAACAAGTGTTGATGGAATATCCCATTCGAGTTGAAGTGACAGACGAACTTATCAAGCGCATTTCAAACATTGTTGGAGATGCCAGAGTCAAGTACGTCAAAAAGTAAGCAATAAAAAATTAACAAAAGATGAAAGCAGGAGTGGAAAACCCTGCTTTTTTCATATAAAAAAAGGAATTTTTCGTGTGTGTCATTTCTCTTGCATTGCAAGAGAGGATGTGGTAAAATGTCTATCGGTAATATTTTTATGCGCGCAAGCGCATCTATGGAGAAGTTATGGAATACGACAACAAAAAAATTGCAGTCCTTACAAGTGGTGGCGATGCATCAGGTATGAATGCTTGCATCCGTGCAGTCGTCCGTTATGCAATGGCACAAGGCTTTACAGTTTATGGCGTCCGCCGTGGCTACGTAGGACTAATCGAAGATGATATTTTTGAAATGAAATATAGCAGTGTTTCAAACTGTGTCCACACTGGTGGCACAATTCTTCGCACAGGCAGAAGCAAGGAATTTATGAAAACTGACGTGATGAAGAAAGCAGTTGACAACTTGCTCAAACGTGGTTGCAACCACTTGGTTGTCATCGGTGGCGATGGCTCATTTAGAGGTTTGCAAGAAATCCACAAACACACAGACATGCGTGTCATCGGCATCCCTGCAACCATTGACAATGATATGGGCTACACCGACTATACAATTGGTTTCGACACTGCTTGCAACACAGTCATCGATGCAATTCTTCGTCTTCGTGACACAATCACATCCCACGACAGAATTATGATCCTTGAAGTTATGGGCAGACATTGTGGAGATATTGCAATCAATTCAGCACTTGCAGGTGGCGCAGAATATGTGCTTGTTGGAGAAAAGCCCATTGACGTTGATGAAATTGCAGCAAGTGTCAAGGCAGGTTTTGACAAGGGCAAGACATCGACAATCATTGTCCTTGCAGAAGCAAGAAACGATCTCAAAGATGAACTCATTGACAAGGTGTCAAAGGCAACAGGCAGACGTGTCAATCACGTATCACTTTCATATATGCAACGTGGTGGCTATCCTGCAATGGCAGACAGAGTGTTGGCATCACGTATGGCAGTGAGAGCAGTGGAACTCATTGAAGAAGGTCAAAGTGGCAGAGTTGTTGGCATCAGTGGCAATGACATCATCGACAAGTCTGTGGGGGAAGCATTGAAGTGCCAAAAGCAATTTGATGAAAAGATCTACGACATCGCAATGAAGATAAGCAAGTAATTTCACTTTGTGGAATTCAAATAAATTGGCGCAAGCCGAAATCCAAAGAAAAACAATAAAATAGGAGATATTCAACATGAAAAATTTGGTTGGAGCATGTATGTTTGGTCAAAGTGGTGGCCCTACATCAGTTATCAACAGCAGTGCAGCAGGCGTTTTCACCGAAGCACTCAAGCAAGGCAACATTACTGCAGTCTATGGTGCAGAACACGGTATCGTTGGCATTCTCAATGAAAAATTCTTTGATATGTCAAAAGAAGACCCCAAGGAAATCGAACTCTTGAAGTATACACCTTCAAGCGCATTGGGCTCAGCAAGATACAAACTCAAAGATGCATCAGTTGATGACACAGATTACAAGCGTATCCTTGAAGTTTTCAAGAAATATGACATCCGTTACTTCTTCTACAATGGTGGCAACGACAGCATGGACACCTGCAACAAGATCAGCAAATATTTGCAATCAGTAGGTTATGAATGCAACGTTATCGGTGTCCCCAAGACCATCGACAACGATCTCTTTGGCACAGACCATTGCCCCGGCTTTGCAAGTGCAGCAAAATATATTGCAACAACAATCATGGAAGTGAACCTTGATGCAAAAGTCTATGACTTTGGTTGCGTCTGCATCATCGAAGCAATGGGACGTAATGCAGGTTGGCTTACAGCAGCAGCTAAACTTGCCAACCACAAGGGCGCAGGCGCAGACCTTATTTATCTCCCCGAAGTTCCTTTCGATGTTGATAAATTTGTTGAAGACGTCAAAGGCGTTTGCCAAAAGAACAACAACAAGTGTATCGCAGTTGTCAGCGAAGGCATCAAAGACAAAGACGGCAGATATATCAGCGAAGGCAAAGCAGGCGCAAACGATGGTTTTGGCCATGCACAACTTGGTGGTCTTGCAGCAAGACTTGCAGCAATCATCAAAGAAAAACTCAACGTCAAAGTCCGCCCCATCGAGCTTTCACTCATGCAAAGATGTGGTGCACACCTGGCATCAAAGCAAGACGTAGAAGAAGCATTTGCAGCAGGTGCATTTGCAGTGAAGAGTGCATGCGAAGGCGAAACAGACAAGATGGTCATCTTTGAAAGAGATATGACAAGCGGTGAATACAAGTGCAATTGCATCCTTATGCCTCTTGAACTTGCAGCAAACACCGAAAAGACAGTTCCTCTTGAATGGATCACAGACAACGGC
>JAZRGC010000091.1:0-2757 GCA_045643985.1 Clostridia bacterium | reverse complement strand
TTACTACAAACTAAGGAGGAGTTTATGAATTGTAGTTTACACAATGACACACCAGCCTCAAAAAGTTGCGAACTTTGTGGCTGTGCTGTTTGTGATTATTGTCTTGAACAAACTGCAGAAATTGGTCAAATTTGTGTGCCTTGCGCGATTAAGTTAATCGATGATGAATATCGTCTAGTTCGCAAGCACTACAACTGGACTATCGCAAAAATTGTATTAATGTCAATTGGTTGGATTCTTGGAATAATCACAATGATTTGTGCAATATACTTGCCTGAAATGCACGGCTTAAAATACTTTCTTCATATGGGCATTGCTATATTCTTCTGCGGGCTTCCAACTGCAATTGCATCATGGCGCATATCTGTTGAAACATATAATGCACAAATAGAAAGACAAGGCACGTCTTACAAAAAAACAGGAACTAAAATTGAACCAGACAACAACTTCTCGATGAACTTGTTCATGGCAATACTTGGAATGTTCTTCGGCATAATACTTTGCCCAATTCAAATCATAAGACACGGACTGGAAATTAAAAAAGTCAAAGACACCTTTCCTGACTATTATGATGCACTACAATACTTATATGAGTTTCAAAATCAAAATAATGCAGCCGAAATAGAATAGTTCAACACTTATTGTAATAAAAAAATCGCCGTTTATGGCGATTTTTGTGTTTTATTTGCTTGTTTTGTGCAGTTAAACTGCTTGTTTTGTGATTTTGCTTGTTTATTCAGCCGTTATTTCAATGGGATTTTCGGGCAGTTGTTGGGGTGCTTCATTTTCGCTTTCCAAAGACAATTGCGCTATGCCTTCTTCACTGTCGTTGTCTTGGCACTCACTGCTTTCAGTTGTAAGTTTTTCCACTGTTTCATTGTCTGCGACAGGTTTTTTCATATCTTGCTTGTCAAGGGCAATTGCTTCTCTTGTTGATGTAAACATCTCCACAAGGCACATCAAAATGAGCACGATGAGCAGGTATGCGCCGGGGATAAATGTGCCTGTGTCCATCATGGAATATCCTTCAAAACCTATGAATACAACAATGACAAACAGGTTGAAACTGCTCCTCAAATTCTTGCAAAGGACGATGCCTTTCATCACATAACTATATCCATATGCAAGGATGCCAATGATGCCCATACAAGCAAGGACTTGGAAGAATGTTGAATGGAACCAGTACATTCTTATCGCATCGCCGTATGCGCCTTCCTTGCCAACAAAGCCAAGACCACAGCCAAGGAATGGATTCTCTTTGAACAATTCCCATGCCTCTTGATACAATCTTTCTCTGCCACTCAAACCTGTGCCACGAGAAATCAAACTGCCGATAATATTGTTGATATCTTTCATGAATATGAGATAGACCACAAGCATCACACCTGCAACAATGCCGGCTGATATAAGCAAGCGTTTTCTGTTTTTGGATTTGTAGATGATGAATGCTATGCCAAACAACATACCGATAAAGCCAAAGAGTATGCCACCACGTGAGAATGTCATCACAAGGCAGATATACTGCAATGCGCCCATCAAAAGATAGACTATACCGTAGCGATATTTTGTTGAGAGATACAAGCACATAGGCGCAGTAAAGAGCATGTATGTTGAGATGTTGTTGCGATTGCCCCAACCAACGTGCCACACAACTTTTGCCCACTTTTCAGGGTCGATGCCAGATTTTGCCATGACAACAATCAGTTGGATTGCAATGACCACACCGATATATGCCAGCACCTTTGCAAAATATGTAGGCTTGTCAATGCCGTCATCTTTGACAATAAAGTTGCGTGCAAGAATGTACACTGCAAGTCCTGCAACACCAAGCCCCAATATACTTGGCAATGCTCCAAGATACACTTCTCCACTCATGACGCTCACGCCACCCAACAGAAGTGCCACAGACACTGCAAGTTGGGGGAAGAACATTTTGCCAAGTTCAAATTTGTCCCCTGCTTGTTTTTTGCGCAAACTGTTGCGCACAACAAAAACAACCAAGGCAATGCCAAGGGGAATAAACACAGGCCAAAGTGGCAAAAGCACCTTCATATCCTTGGTGTACAACATAAGCGCCGCACTAAACAAACCTGCAAACAATGGCAATATGTCATTGGCAAAAATAAGGACAAATGACAACACCAGTCCAAGAGTTATAAATCCAAATGCTGCGCACTCTGTCACCCATGTGATAAATGCAATTGCAAGAAATGCAATAATAAAGAAATCGCTGTAAATTGCTTTGTTGACATAGTCTTCAACAACTGCAAAGCCACGTTTCATCTTTTCGATATTCAGTTTGCTTTTGATTTGTTCTGCTTCCATATTTTGTATCCTATGTATTTATACTATCTTTTAGAATATAATACTCCCAATATCAAATATTGTCAACCTGCGCCAACCACAAGGCATAATCATTGCATTTTGCATGCAACAAAAAAACTGCCGTTTTGGCAGTTTTCGCATTTTATATGCTTGATTTTGCACAATAAAGCGTGCATTGTGTCATTTTGTGCCTGTTGAGCCAAATCCACCTTCGCCACGGATTGTGTTGTCAAGTTCGTCTTCAACAAAGGTTGCAGTGACGTATGGAGCGATGACGATTTGTGCCACTCTCTCCCCACTTTCAACCACTTGTGCAACGGCACTATGATTGTGGAGAGCAACCATAATCTCGCCACGATAATCACTGTCAATGACTCCCACTTTGTTGGCAGGAGCAATGCCACGTTTTGTTGCCATGCCACTTCTTGCATA
>JAZRGC010000090.1:0-3759 GCA_045643985.1 Clostridia bacterium | reverse complement strand
GCCTTGGACACTGAAAGATGAAGACGGCAAAATCGACATCACTTTCACACCCATCCTTGACAAATACGCCCCCTTTGACATCCTTTTCCTTCAAATGAAAGGTCATCAAGTTTTTGGTTGGTTTGACGGAAAGTGCACTCTTGACGATGGCACAGTCATCAATATCAACCACAAAATCGGCTTTGCAGAAAAAGTTCTTTCTCGATGGTGACACTTTAATTTTCCAACAAAAATAAAACGCACTCAACTGAGTGCGTTTTTGTTTTAAATTGTTTGTTTTTTATTAGTTGAAGAATGCATGAGCACTATCGCCATAAATCATCATTGCTTCAACCAGTGCGCTCAATTCTTCGTTTGCGCTGTATTTACCAAGGGCTGATGAAGCATATGATTCAATACTATACTCGCGTGTGTTGCTGATTGCTTTGTCTGTGTTCTTGTCATAAATCGTCAATGCAACCACTGTGCGCATTTCAGATGCTGCAAGTCCTGCAAATGTAACGACGTATCTGTCATCACGTTTTGTAAACTCGCTACCATCAATAATAGTTTCACACTTCTTGCCGTTACGATCGAAGTACACAATTTTTGCATAAAGATTTTCTGAACTATTGTCTTTGATGTCTACTGTGAACTTCATTTCAACTCTGTTTTCAAGAGCAAGTGAGCAACCTTTAATGTCAACTGTTGCATTTGCATTGGGAACTTCATTCTTGAATGATTCAACTGCATTCATATTTGTTGAAGCAAGTGCAAGTTCTTCATCTGTCAAGCCTGCGTTTGCAAGATCATCTGTGTTATAGTTGAAATATATTTGTGCTGCAGCACCATAGTTAAGCATGTCAACGAGGAGTCTGTCAAGTTCAATACCATAATCACGTTCACCACGAAGCATGTTTTCTGCATATTGTTTGACACTATATTCCTTTTCTTTGCCCATAAAACGGATGCCATCTTTTGTTGCACAAATCTTTGCGACTACTTCTGTTGCCAATTCTGTTGATCTAATGCCTGTGTAAGTAAATACGTAATAATCACCTTTAAGTGTTTTTTCTGTGATTGTTTCTGTAAGAACAGATATCACTTCGCCATTTTCATTATAGATGGGTTTTTCAACGATAAGGCAGACATCTTCACAGTCAGCAAAGATTGTTGTGTCAACGTGGAAATTGATTGAGAAATCACTTTCCAATGAGATTGATGATGCTGAGATCTTTACTGAATTGTCAATATATTGGTATTCGCTCAAGTATACAACGTCATATGTTGCATCTTCGAATGCATGTTCTGAGCTCTTTGCAACAAGGTTTTCCCACCAGCATTCAGGACCTTCATAAAGAACAGTCAAGTTGTATGCTTCTTGGAATGCATATTGGCCAATAATTGATACGCTTTGAGGAATGTTGATTGAAACCATTGCATCGCAGTGTGCAAATGCGTTTTCTTCGATTGCAGTTACGTTGCCAAGAATGACAGCTCTTTCAAGGCTTTCACACCACAAGAATGCTGCTGCATCAATTGTCTTAACACTTGAAGGAATTGTGATTTCTTCAAGAACTTGACAATACATAAACATATTTTCTGAAATTCTTTCAATTCCTTCGGGGAGATTGATTTTTTCCAAATTGAAACATTCTGCAAATGCACCTGTGCCAATTTTCTTCACTGTTGAAGGAATGATAATTTCGTATGCGCCAGTGTTTCTGAATGCATATGAAGCGATTTCTGTAATGCCTGCAGGAATTACGAACTCTTCGTCTTCCATATGTTCTTCTTTGACACCATAAAGTGTGCTGCCAACGATATTAAAGATAGGATGGCCAGCGTCTTCGATAATACATCCACAGAGATATTCAACTTGATAGTTTGCTCCATAGAATGCATATCCATTGCTCCTTGCGACAAGGTTTTCCCACCAGCATTCAGGACCTTCATAATGGATTGACAAATTCAAGTCCAAGAATGCACTTTCGTCAATATAGTTCACACTATATGGAATATGGATAGTTTCAAGACCGCTTTGCCAGAATGCGCTATCACCAATTGTTTCGACTGTGTTAGGAACAACGAATTCTTGGAGACTTGAGCATCCGTGGAACATGTTTGAGCTGATTTCTTTAATGCCTGCTGGAAGTTTTACATATGTAAGGTTTTCACAACCCATAAAAACTCCATCGCCGATTCTCTTAACAGTGTCGGGAATGATAATTGCTTCTGCGTTCTTACATGCTCTAAATGCATATGTATGAATTGCTGTGACACCTTCAGGGACAACGTATGCGAGCTCGTCCATATACAACTCATTGATGCCGTAGAGAACGACTTCGCCATTTTCTTCTCTAATGTCGAAAACGGGGTTTGATTTGTATTCAACATTTCTAGTTGCTCTTGTTCCTTCACTCAAGTATGCAACTTGATATTGTCCTTTGTAGAATGCATATTCATGACTCTTTGCGACAAGGTTTTCCCACCAGCACTCAGGACCTGCATAGTAAACTGAAATTGACAGTTCTTGGAATGCACTGTCATCAATATAGCTGACGCTATAAGGAATATAAATAGTGCTAAGACCGCTTTGCCAGAATGCGGCAGCGCCAATTGTTTCAACGGTTTCTGGAACTATGAATGATCTAAGTCTTGTGCAACCGTGGAACAATCCGTCGCTGATTTTCTTGATATCATTGGGGAACACAACTGTTTCCAAATTATTACATCTAAGGAATGCTTCATTGCCAATTTCTTTAACGGTGTCAGGAATGATAACTTCTTGAACATATGATGCATCGAAAGCTCTTGGTCCAATTGCTACAACACCTTCGGGGATGACAACTCTTTGTTGATCTCTGATAACGCTAAATACAACAAGATTTCCGTCTTCATTTGCCATATAACGAAGATAGCCATCATTGATATTGCAATCAAGTTTTGTTAAAGCAGTACATCCTTCAAATGCACGATCTGCAATCTTGTCAAGGCCAGCAGGAAGTTTGACATTTTTCAAACTTGCACAACGGTAAAATGCAGCATAATCAATGTAATCGACAGAGTTGGGAATTACGATTGTAGAGAGAGCTTTACAATCTTGGAATGTTGTTTCACCGATTTCCTTGATGCCCTCAGGAATTTCAATTGTATGCAACCTTTCACAACCCATGAAAGCTCCATTGCCAATTCTCTTAAGAGTTTGGGGAAGAATGACAACTTCAACCTTTGATCCTCTGAAAGCGTATGTGTGAATTGCATCAACACCTTCAGGGACTGTAATTGTCCAATCTTGTTGGTCGATCTCTTTTTTTACGCCGTAAACCACATACTCGCCATTCTCATATCTTATATCAAGAATGTCATTTTCTGTGATGTTTGCAAGATAATCGCCAAGATCTGCTTTCAAACTATCATTGACAATTGATGTGTTTGTTGTAGCTCCGCATGCAACAAGCGTGACTGCCAAAATAAGCATTACTACTACAAGCATTACTTTGATTTTACTCATGTTGTTTCTCCTTAATTTATATTGTTATTTTTTATACAAAAAAAGGGCGCAACAAAAAGTTGCTACCCTTTCAGTGTATTCCAATAAGAATATTCCTCATATTTTTGTTCAGCTGTTTCTCCATAGTGGTTGCCTCTCTGCATCTGTGGGGAAATAATGTCCATATCGTAGCACATATATTTTTTTTTGTAAACCCTTTTCCCAAAGAAAAAAATAATATACAGGTGTTGAATTTGCCATTTTTTTAAAAAAATAAGCGTTCTATT